>VBOC01000205.1:0-19353 GCA_005877655.1 Ignavibacteria bacterium | reverse complement strand
TGGAAATCCCGCCGCCGTTCCTGATGCAGCCGGAGGCGAGGACGCTCAGCCTGCCGCGATCGTTTTCAATAAGGCCGTATCCAGTCGCGAGTGTGCCGGGGTCGACGCCGAGGACGATCATAGGGCATTCTAAGCGTTGAAGGAGGCAAGGACCTTCTCGTCGATATCGAAATTTGCGTACACATGCTGGACATCGTCGTGATCCTCGAGCGTTTCCATGAGCTTGAGAACCTGCTCTGCGTCTTTCCCGAGAACCTTCACCGTGTTCTCGGGAATGCGCTGAATCTCCGCATCTTCAATCTTGATGCCACGCGCTTCGAGAGCCTGCTTGACGGTTTCAAGCTTCTCGGGAGAGGCGATGATTACGTAGAGGTCATCTTCGGTCTTCAAGTCATCCGCCCCGGCTTCGAGGATGATTCCAAAGAGGGAGTCCTCATCGGAGGAGGACCTGGCGATATGGATGACGCCGCGGCGGTGAAACATCCATGCAACGGAGTTCGAGGCGCCGAGTTTCCCGTTGTGGCGCTCGAGCATGTGGCGGATTTCCGAGACTGTGCGGTTCTTATTGTCGGTGACTGATTCGATGATAAGCGCCACGCCGCCGGGTCCGTACCCCTCGTACGTCATATCTTCGTAGGCGACGCCGGGAAGCTCGCCGGTACCCTTTTGAATCGCGCGCTTGATGTTGTCGGCCGGCATATTCGCGCCCTTTGCCTTTTCAATGGCGAGGCGCAGCCTCGGATTGGATTTCGGATCCCCGCCGCCCATGCGCGCGGCGATCGTAATCTCCTTGATGATCTGGGTGAACATCTTGCCCCGCTTGCCGTCCGTGATCGCCTTCTTGCGTTTTATCGTCGCCCACTTCGAATGTCCGGACATTGCTAATGATCCTCTTTATGCTGCTTGAGATCTTTAATTTTCAACTGGGGAAATACCTCGTTTCCTCCCGAATGCGGATTCGAACCCGGCGCGAGCCATTCATGCTCGTCGACCGAGAAGACAAGATCGAGCGTTCGACCGTCGTTCCGGACCTCGCCGATCTTTGAGCCGAGTCCGAATCCGATACCATCGAGAACGCACCCGTTCTGCCGGACCTTGAACCGCAGGTGATCTTTTCCCACGATCCGAGGGGTCCCCACGACTTCCACCTTTCGCGCGAGAAAGATCGGCCGCATGTTTCCCGGGCCGTACGGAGCGAACTCTTTGAGGATCTTGAGGAATCGCGGAGTGAGGTCCTTGAGCTCGATCCCGCAGTCGATTCGTAATTCGGGCGTCTTGACTTCATTCGACATGAGCTCATCAACGGCATGATTGAAGGCCTTGCGAAACTCATCGACTCTGTCGAGCTCGACCGCGAGCCCGGCGGCGTACTTGTGGCCCCCGAACTGGATCAGCTTGTCCTCGACGCGCTTCAGCGCCTGGTGGATATCGAACCCGACGATGCTCCGCGCCGAACCCCGGGCCACGCCGTCGATCGTGGTCATCATGATGGTGGGCCGGTAATACTTTTCGACAAGGCGGGAAGCGACGATCCCTATCACCCCTGGATGCCACTGCTCCTGATGAAGGACGATGGCGGGATCTGTATCGATGTCGAGCAGGTTTTCGACGAGCTCCTGCGCCTTCACAAACGTATCTTCATCGATTCTCCGCCGATTGCGGTTTTCTTCCTCGAATACCTGTGCGAGGCTCGCCGCCGATTCCGGATCCTCACGCGTGAGGAGTTCCACCGCCCGCGACGCATCTCCCATCCTTCCGACCGCGTTGATTCGCGGCGCGAGCACGAAGACAATTTGCCCGGTCGTGATTTTTCCCAGCTGGGTGCCGGAGCTGTCGATGAGCGCCCGGAGTCCGGGCCGCGGGTTCGTGTTGATCCGTTCGAGGCCGATTTTTGTGAGGATCCTGTTTTCGCCGATCAAGGGGACAATGTCCGCCGTCGTTGCCATCGCCGCGAGGTCCAAGTACTCACAGATATTTTCCTCTTCATTGCGGCGGCGGGCGATTGCCTGCATCAGTTTGAAGCCGACCCCGCACCCGCAGAGGTACTTGAACGGGTACGGGCATCCGGGCTTGAGCGGATCGAGCACGGCGGCGGCTTTAGGGATTTCCACCGACGGTTCATGGTGGTCGCAGATGATGACGTCGATCCCCTTGGACCGCGCGTACTCAACCTGCGGTCCGGCGGTGATCCCGCAATCGACTGCTACGAGAAGCGTCGCGCCGAACTCTTTCCCCCTGTCGATTCCGATCGCGGAGATTCCGTAGCCCTCGGTGACGCGGTTCGGGATGTGAAACATTGTCTCCAGGCCGATTCTCTTGAAAAAGAGGAAGAGCATGGCGGCGCTGTTGGTTCCGTCAACGTCGTAATCGCCGAAGACGAGCACGCGTTCATGCCGTTCGAGCGCACTTTCCACCCTGGCAACGGCTTGTTCCATGCCGTCCATGAGGAACGGGTCATGAAGGTCTGCTAGCTTGGGGCGAAAAAACTCCCGGGCCTTGTCGTAGGTGGTAATCCCCCGGTTAATCAGCACCGTTGCGAGGATTTCCGAAATGTTGATCTCCTTCGCGAGTTTTTCGGTGACATCGGTGTCGGGGGATGCTGCGACGGTCCAGCGATATTCTCGTTTCATAGTCGACTCGATCCTGTTGCCAGATGCCGGAGGGCGCGCAGGTCGCGGGGACGAAAGCAACCCTGTGCCCTTCAATAAAAACCGCGCGTCTGTAAGCCGAATTCTGTATCCGGACCCGGTCAAGGGGCCGGACTGCAATCATTTATCTTGTTCCGTTCTTGCGAACGGAAGCTAGCGACCTACCCGTCCTGTTTTCTTTCCCGCCGGAGGCGGTACGGAAGTGAGCGGACGACTCATCGCTCAACGCTCCATCGTGAGATGGATCGCCGGGCGTACAGGACATACATGGTCTTGCTCCGAGCAGGGTTTGTCGGCCACGGCATTACTGCCGGGGCGGTGAGCTCTTACCTTTCCGCTACGCTCCGAAGAACGCAGCGAAATTCCGACGAGTATTGGAACGCGCATCGGAACGCCATTTCACCCTTATCCCGCGCACTATATTTCTATAGAGAACGGGACGGTATCTTTTCTGTGACACTATCCGTTACCGCCGGCTTTCGCCGGCAGCACCCCCGCTTTCGCAGGGTGCTCTGTCCTGTGGAGTTCGGACTTTCCTTCCCGCCCATCCCGTCATGCGGGAATTGAGCGGGACAGTGAATTACACCTTGAGTTTCCGCCTGCCGTCGATGCCGGCGTTGGCGAGCAGATCCGCATCGCCGTTTTTCCCCCTCTCGACGTGGACGACTTCAACTGCGAAAGGGGCGGATTTGATCAAACGCGTCGCTTCCGTATAGTAGCGCTGGAGATTCTTATCCTTCACCCGATATTGCCCGCGGAGTTGCCTCACCATCAACTCGCTGTCGGAGCGGACGACCAGCTTACTGCACCCGAGTTGCAAAACTTTTTTCAGGCAGGCAAGGAGGGCCTGGTATTCCGCCGCATTGTTCGTTGTTCTCCCGATGTAACCCGAGCCCGAGTATACCACCGTTCCCCGCTCGTCTCTGAGAATAATTCCGATTCCGCTTTCCCCCGGATTGCCGCGCGAAGCCCCATCGGTATTCGCGTACAGGGTCATGTGAGGCTCAGGCTCATCTCGACGATATGGTCGGAGACGAGGATGCGCCCGCAGTGTTCACATTGATAGAGTTTTAAGTTCTGGCGAATCTCAAGAATTTTCTGGGGCGGAACGCGGTTAAAGCAGCCGCCGCACGCCCCGCGCTTGACCGGCACAACGGCTTTGCCTCCCTTCGCCTTCCGGATCCTCTCGTACCGTTCCAGGTCCTCGCGCTCAACGCGCACCACAAGTTTCTCGCGCTCATGCTGCAGTTTCAGCTCTTCCTTCTCGTGCTCCTTGTTGACTTCGCGCAGCTCCTTTTGTTTTCCCTCGAGCTCTGCGTTCAGTTCCTCGAGTTGAGGCATTATGGTTTCTATATCACTCTTAAAAAGCTGCATCTTTCCCTCAAGAAGCCCCATCTCCTTCTCAAGCTTGAGGGATTTTGCTTCCGCCGCCTCGATTTCTCTGGTAAGCGCGTCGTACTGTTTATTCGACTTGACGTGCAGCTGCTGGCCTTTGTACTTATCGATTTTTTCTCCGCAGTCGAGGATCCCGACGTCTGCTTCGTCGCGATCGATCTTCGCCTGCTTCAGCGAGTCATGCAAGCCCTTCAACTTCGATTTCAGCTCGTTGACCCTGCCCTGCAATTCTTCGACGATCGACGGCAGGTCGCCCTTCAAATCCTGCACCTCCTGCAATTGCGTATCGACCTGCTGGAGAGCGTACAAATACTTCAACTCTTTCTCCACTGTTCCTTCCTTCATGAATTGTAATACTGGACGAAGTTCTTCATACGATTTGACGGGAAGACTCCCACCCGCTCCCGGCGCCGGGCGAGCTGCCCTTTCAAGTATCCGACGAGGTGTGGCACAATCGGCTGCTCTGTTTCAAAGTGGCCGGTATCGATCAGCGCGATCCGGCCGTCGCTTTCCTGGAAGACATGGTACGTCACATCGGCTGTCACGAAGGCGTCCGCGCCCCGCTGTATGGCCGCCTGGAGATAACCCGATCCGCTGCCGCCGCAGACGGCGACGCGTCTAATCTTCGCGCGCAAGTTTCCTCTGAAACGGAGCCCGGGTATACGCAGGGTTCGGGTGAGATGGGCGAGGAACTTCGACAACGGCATCTCCCTCGGCAACTCTCCGATCGCACCCGAGCCGTGCGAGGCGCTCGGATTCGAAAGGTTGTACACATCGTACGCGACTTCGTCGTACGGATGGCTGACTTCTTCCACTTTTTCCATCCGTCCCTTCGCACCGATAAGCGGTTTCGCGCCCGCCAGCGGCTTAAACGTCCCCGTTCCCCGGGTCCGGAATGAACAGTTGTCGTATTGACCGATCCTGCCCGCTCCGGCATCCGCCATTGCCGCCGCGACCGATTCAATATGATCCGCCGGGACAAACACGACGACCTTTTTCAGGATGAACTGGTCTTTCTGTAGAAAGCCGGTGTTCCGGAGGCCGAGGCGGCCGGCCAGCGCGAAGCTGACTCCGCCCTCCGCAAAATCGAGGTTGGTGTGTGCAGCATACAGCGAGATGCCGTTCTTCGCCAGCTCGTGGATCAGACGCCCGACGCGGTCCTCGCCAGAGACCGACTTTACCGGATGAAAGAGCAAGGGATGATGACTGATGATCAAATCGATTTTTTTTTCGCGCGCTTCTCTGACGACCTCATCGGTGACATCGAGCGACACGAGTATTTTTTGAACCCGCCGGAGCATCGATCCCACCTGGAGGCCGACGTTGTCCCGTTCCCAGGCAATTTCTTTCGGCGCCCATGCTTCGAGTATTTCGTGAACATCGCGGACGATCATCCGGCCAGAGGCTTACACCAAAAAAAATGTCCCGTTTTTTGGCGGGACAATCACGGCAACAATTTCAGAGTCTGTCGTCATTTCTGCGATCTCAGTGACCGGGAAATTTCAAGTATTTTCTGCGGCCGACCAACCTCATCGCAGGGGACCGGGGCGGGATGTATCGTAAACCGACATTCATTACGCTTCATAATATAGGCAATCCGGCGCAAATAATCAAGCGTAATTCGGGGATTTTGGAGAGGTCATTCACGAGGTCAACCTACGCCCGGCGACCCGACTCCGGTCTCTTCCTGGTTTTCCTGATTGAGATCCCGCAGTCTGATGATTTGTTTTTCGAGGAGGGAGATATTCGAGTTGAGTTCTGCCAGCAGTTTCTTTTCAGAAGCCTCAATGTTCTGTCGTGCGAGGATGTCGACGCTGATCTTGATGGCCGCAAGAGGGTTGTTGAATTCGTGACACATTGTGACAACGAGCTCGCGGATCGCCTCGGTTCTCTTCTGCGAGATCAACTTTTCCCGCTCTGCGGCTAGGATGCGTTTCTTGATTTTCGTCCTTTCGAGCACGGTGGCGATCGTGCGGGGGAGCATCGTGTCCACCGCCTCTTCTCTGACGACATACTCCTCCACGCCGAATTTCATCGCCTCGATGGCTATGCGGAAGTCCCTGCCGGATGTCAATAGGATGATGGGAGCAGAATTCGGAGCTTCCGAGATGCGCCGCGTGATTTGGAGCCCGTTCCCATTGGGCATGTCGTAATTAATCAGGACGATGTCGATCGGGGGCTTCGCGTCGAGCCGGGAAAGGGCATCATCACCGTTGGGTGTGACGTCGACGTTGAACTTGCTCCCCTGAAAAGCCTGAAGATGGTGTTTGACGACGCCCGCGTAGTCGGCGTCGCTATCCACGATCAAGACTGTTATGGTATGCTTCTCCATTCGGGGCCAGCGGTGAATCAGTATACTGTTTCCCGGCTACAATTGCAATCCTCTTGTGCAGGCCATCCCGGGTCAAGCGTGGAAAATAAGAGTCATTCTCCCCTTTTCAATTGACTTTGAAGGCCTAATTGATTAAATTGAAACGCTTTGTGGCCATCGATGGAACCAGCGACTGAGAAGAAGTGATTTCGACAATCAAAAAGCGAATTCCTGACTTCATGAGCAGGATCAATTCGAGCGACGGCCTTCTCCTGGCGCTCGGTATCAGCGCGATCGTCATTGGAATTCTGGTTGACCTGTTTTTCATCCGGCTTCTGTGCTTGTTCGTTGTGATCGGAACGGCAATTCTCCTCTATGCGCTCATGCGTGTGCGGCAAATGAACCTGCATTCTGAAGCCGGGGGCGCGAATTCACCATTTCATTCACAATTTGCGAGTGAAGGAATGAAGAAACTCGTTTTCGACGACTTGCAACCGCAGTCAGGGGAGAAATATGTCATTCGGGAGATCGAAGAGGACGCCGCCAGCCCGGAACCGGTCCCGGCCGGGGAAACCGTGCCAGGCAGCCCTTCCGGCGTGACTCCGTACCAGGGCTTTGCAGCTCATAAACATGAGATTCTTCCGGCTGCGCGCGAGTTTCAGATGTCGGACTTCTTCGATATCGATTCCGATATCTACCGGGGGGATCCCGAGCCGAGAACCGAATTCAACTTTCTTCTTCATAAGGTCCTCACGGTTATCAAAGAAGTGCTTTTCGCTCACTCTGTGGTGTTCCTCTGGGCAAACCGGGAAAAAGGACAGATGGTGATCGAGGCCAGGGTGAGCGACGGCTCCAATTTCATCACCTCGCGGCGGTTTGTGATGGGACACGACCTCGCGAGCAAGGTGGCGGAGAGCGGCAAACCCGAGCTTGTCACCGAAGTCAACCCGCGCTCGGAACTCGAGATGCTGCCGTATTACGACACGCCCGACTCGATCAAATCGTTCGTGGGCGTGCCGGTGTACTTCTCCCGCAGGATGAAGGAACACGCAATCGAGCGTCCTGTTGGCGTGATCGCCGTGGACAGCAAGGCCGCCGACGAGTTCGGAGAGGAGACGCTTTCGCTTCTGGGACAGTTCACCAAGCTGGTGTCGGCGCTCATCAAGAGCTATACTGACAAATACGATTTGTTGCTGGATTCGGAGTTGCTCCGGTCGATCCGGCGGATGCAGGAGCGAATTCGAAAGAGTTTTTCCCTCAACGTGATCCTGCAATCGCTCGCCGATGAGACTTCAAAGCTGATCAACTGGGACTGCCTCTCCGTGGTTCTCTATGACGAACGGAAGCATTCCTGGCTCGCAAAGAAGGTGACAAACAGGTCGCTCGAGAGCTACCTCGTCCTTGAGCAGACGATTGATTTCCCCGGAAGCATTGTCGGTCAGACCATCAGTCAAAACACCCATGCTTTGGTTGACGATCTTGAGGGGTCGCGCTCGCCGAGGTATTTTGCCGGTGAGAAGGCAGAGCGTGCCGGATCATTTATTTCAGTCCCGATCAGCTCGGTGAACAAATGTTACGGTGCGCTCAACGTCGAGAGCAGAGACAAGTACAATTTTTCCAGGCAGGACGTCGAAATGCTCTACCGGCTTGCCGAGAACGCGGCTTCGGCGCTCGAAATCCTGTATCTGAAGGAAGTCATCAGCGAGTATGTGATCGTCGACCCGTTGACCGGGGTCTATTCAAGAAAATATTTCCTGCAGCGTCTCGACGAGGAGCTGCAGCGGGCCGACGACAGCGGCATCGAGCTCTCATTCCTCCTCATCTCGATCGACAAGTCCAGCGAGATCGGCGATCGGTTTGACATTGAAGGCCTGGATCGAATCGTCGTGTCGCTTGCAAAGGCCGTCCGCGCGAGCATCCGGCCCTACGATCTCGCAGGCCGGTATGACTCGGACTGTTTCGGCGTTATCCTGAATAACACCGCGGCGAGCGAGGCGTATCTGTGGGCTGAGAAGATCCGGAAAAACGTCGCGGGTCAGGTGATCAATCTGGAAGGGACCAGTTTTTCGATCACGGTCAGCATCGGGGTCTGCGGCGCCCTCGAATCGATGAGGAAAGAGGAGTTGCTCGGTGATGCCGCGGCTGTCCTACACAAGGCGACCGCATCGGGCGGCAACGCGGTGCGGGTGTTTTAATCGAACGAAAAGGTAATCAGGAAGGAACCACATGGCAAAGCAACAAAGCTTTCAGGATAAAGTCACAAAAGCTGCCGCTCAGTCGGGGAAAAAATGCCCCAAGTGCGGCGCGATCCGAATGCCGATCCTCTACGTCAAGTCAGAACCTTCGAAGCACGGCAGCGTACGGTTCAGCAACCGGCGGATTCAGGTGTGCAAGTGCAATGAGAAAGAGGTGTATGCCTGAAGGCCGACTCGACCAATGGGTTCCTGGGGAGCCGGCGATCCGCGGATGAAGAGAACGCTGCGGCCTCTCGCGCCGATCGCTCTCGTGTTGATGATTTCCTTTTGAAACTTGAAACGCACCCTCGCGGGCATTCGCCCCGGGTTTCTCCGGAGCGCACTCTGAGAGCTCCCGGGCGAGGGGACGATCGGGCGGCGGTCCGGGCAACCGAATCAGGCGTCGAACCGTATACACATTCATAGGGGATTTGGAAGATGTTTCTCGGGAAAGTAGTCGGAACGGTTTGGGCGACCCGGAAGGACGAGGAACTCGTTGGATTGAAATTTCAGATCGTCAAACACATCGGGCTGGATTACAAGCTGAAAGAGACGTTCGTCGTCGCGGTCGACACCGTGCAAGCCGGAGCGGGCGATGTGGTGCTTGTGTGCAGCGGAAGTTCCGCACGGCAGACCGCCCAGACGAAGAATAAACCGGTCGATGCCGTCATCATGGCGGTCGTCGACAAACTGGATGTTGCCGACTGATGTACTTCGCAAAAGTGATAGGAACGGTCTGGGCGACGCGGAAGGATGAGAATCTGGTCGGCTTCAAGCTCCAGTTCATCCAGCCGCTCACTGCAGAGCTTAAGAAGGTGGGGGATCCGCTCGTAGCAGTCGACACGGTCGGTGCAGGTCCGGGAGAAACTGTTTTCTACATCACGGCGCGGGAAGCGACGATCCCGCTGCCCGTCGAGATGGCCCCCGTTGACGCAAGTATTGTCGGCATCGTTGACCGGGTGGATATCGTCAGGGAAGGGCATTGAGACCCGGAAATACTCTCCCTCGGATACCCATGATCTTCGAACGGTTCGGGGCGCGGGGCGGAAGAAATCTTTCGACCGTCTGCGGCGTTATATATAGAAGTAGGCGGGACGCATCTCTCAACATAGTGCATGGCGAAGGTAAATAAGCAATATACGAATAGAGAAAGCCAGTCTCTTGACAAGTACTTGCAGGAGATCGGCAGGGTTGAGCTGCTCGACCCGGAAGAAGAGATCGATCTTGCGCGCCGAATCAAGAAGGGGGACCAGAAAGCATTGGAGAAACTGACGAAAGCGAATCTTCGCTTTGTCGTCAGTGTTGCCAAACAATATCAGAACCAGGGCCTTTCGCTCGGCGACCTGATCAATGAAGGGAATCTCGGGTTGATTAAAGCCGCCAAGCGCTTCGATGAGACGCGCGGCTTTAAGTTCATTTCCTACGCTGTATGGTGGATCCGCCAGTCAATTCTGCAGGCGCTTGCGGAGCAGTCGCGCATCGTCCGTCTTCCGCTCAACCGCGTCGGAGCGCTGAACAAGATCGGCAAGGCGTTCAGCACGCTCGAGCAGGAGTTCGAACGGGAGCCGAGTGCGAGCGAATTGGCCGAAGAGCTCGATATGTCTCTCTTCGAAGTGGCCGATACACTGAAGATTTCGGGGCGCCACCTGTCGATGGACGCTCCGTTCGCACAGGGGGAGGACAACCGGCTTCTCGACGTCATCCAGGACGAGCGAACGCCGCTCCCCGATCATTCCCTGATCAAGGAATCCCTCAGCAAGGAAGTCGAGCGGGCGCTCGGCACGCTGACCGAGCGGGAAGCGGAAGTGATTCGCCTCTACTTCGGCCTCGGCCGGGAGCATTCGCTCACGCTTGCGGAGATCGGCGAGAAGTTCCAGCTCACCCGCGAAAGGGTACGCCAGATCAAGGAAAAAGCGATCCGGCGCCTCCGCCATGCCTCACGAAGCAAGCAACTTCGGGCGTATCTCGGATAGAATCAGGGGTATCCCCGGAACCGAGACGATTCCGGCAAATTTGCCTCCCGCGAAAATCGATTCCTAATTGGTTGTTGTTTTTCGTCCATCGGATTTTTATATTGAATTCGGGGGCGATTTGATAAGCTATGTCCGTCCTTCCCATTCATACCTACGGCAGTGCAGTCCTCCGAAAGAAGGCGCAGCCAGTCAGGGAGCTGACGAATGAAACCGTTAAGCTCATCATGGATATGTTTGAAACGATGCATAACGCCGACGGGATCGGTCTTGCCGCGAACCAGGTTGGGGTTCTTCGTCGCGTCGTCGTCATGGACCTTTCGGAGATGGAGGAAACAAAGGGCTTGAAACCGATCGTTCTCATCAATCCGGTTATTGTTTCCGAGGAAGGATCCTGGACTATGGAGGAAGGCTGCTTGAGCATCCCCGAGGTCCGGGATCATGTCGAGCGGAGCGAAAAAGTCAAGTTCAAATTCAAAAACGCCGATTTTCAGGAAGTCAATCTGGAGGCGAGCGGCCTGGTGGCGAGAGTCATTCTTCATGAAATCGATCACCTGAACGGAATTCTCTTCATTGATCACCTCACCTCGGCGAAAAAGAAGCTGCACGCTCCCCGTCTGCGGATGATCCAGAAAGGGGATTTCGAGGTTTCCTACCCCGTCGCCACCGCGGCAGAAGTCGCGGCTTAGCCGCCGGTGCTCCGTAATCCTGCAGGATGCATGCGGATTGTCTTCATGGGAACACCGGAATTTGCCCTTCCCAGTCTCAAAATTCTGCTGGAACATGAGTACCCGATAGCGGCAGTTGTCACCGGTCCGGATAAACCGGCCGGGCGGGGACTGCAGGTGTCGAGCTCGCCCGTGAAAGCGTTCGCCCAGGAGCGTAAGCTCGGCATTCTTCAGCCCGAAAAGCTGAAGGAGGACTCTTTTATTGCGAGCCTCCGGTCACTGGAGCCCGACCTTTTCGTCGTCGTGGCATTCCGGATCCTGCCTGCGGAGGTCTTCAGGATTGCAAAGCTGGGCGCCTTCAATCTTCACGCATCTCTTCTTCCCAAATACCGTGGCGCCGCCCCAATCAACTGGGCCATCATCAAGGGGGAGCGCGAGACGGGAGTCACGACGTTTTTTCTTCAGGAGACTGTCGACACGGGAACGATCCTCCTGCAGGCGAGAGTGCCGATCGGGGAGAATGAAACAGCGGGCGAGCTTCATGACCGGCTCGCAGGGGTCGGCGCGGAGATCGTCCTGCACTCCGTGCGCCTCATCGAGTCGGGGAAAGCCGTGCCGAAGCCGCAAGACGACTCTTTGGCAACCCCCGCGCCGAAAATTCTCAAGGAGCATACAAAAATTGACTGGTCGAAGGGGGCGGTCGAGGTTCACGACCTCGTGCGAGGACTTTCCCCGAGGCCGTGTGCGTTCGCGTACCACAACCGGACGCTCCTCAAAATTTACCGCACGACGCTCGCCGGGGATGCCGGGGCCGGCGCGCCCGGTGAAATTCTCGATGCCGCAGATCGCCTCCGTGTTTCGACGGGAGATGGAGTGATCGAGATACTGGAGATCCAGCAGGAAGGCAAGAGAAAGATGACGGCGGCCGAGTTTCTCCGCGGGTACCGTCTCTCGGCGGGTGACAAACTCCGATGACCGCCTCGTCAAAACGGAGAACGCTCGTGAGCGAAATCGCCCGCGTTTTCATAATGGCGGGATTGCTCGCCTGCGTCTATAATGTGTTCTCGTCCAAGAGCATTCCATTCATCCGGCCGGTGGCACACAATGTTGCCGTCTCCGATTCGGAGCTCTTCGCCAGGGGGCCGATCTCTCTTACTGATCCGGGCCGGGACCAGGGCGGGAAGCGCGACGTGAGACTGATCGCTCCGCTGCATGACCAGGCGCTCCAGAGGGGGGATTCGGGGATCGTTGACTCGACGAAGAACAACGCCGGTCAGGTTTACCACATCATCAGTCTGGCGCAACTCAATCAGCTTCTCTCGGACGGGCACCTGTTTCTGGTAGACGCGCGCGACTCGGCCGCCTACCGGAAGGGGCGCATCGCAGGCGCCCGAAACATCTTCGGCCTGGATGCCGACGAGCATTTTGCGGAATTGGCCCCGATGCCGCGCGATACGCTCACGGTCATTTATTGCAACAATCCCGAATGCCACCTGGGCCGCATGCTTGCGGAGTTCATGAGTGCAATCGGTTTCAAACGGCTCTACCTGTACGACGACGGATTCGACGGCTGGGTGAAGGGAAAGATGGCCGTTGATTCCACATCCCCGGGACGGTTTTGAAGCCCGTGAAAAAACTTCTTGAACATAGATTCGTGATCCTTCTCGCGCGGCTGATCCTCGGCATGGTTCTTATTCTGGCCAGCGTCGAGAAAATCACATCCCCCGAAGCGTTCGCGGTCTCGGTCGATGCGTATCGCCTTCTTCCCTTTCCGACGGTGAACATCTTTGCGTTGTTGGTTCCGTGGTTGGAGCTTCTCTGCGGTGTTTTTTTGCTGGCGGGATACATGGTCCGGGGGAGTTCGCTCATCACAACCATTCTCCTTTGCCTCTTCACATTTGCGATCCTTTCCGCCATGGCCCGCCAGTTGAACATCGATTGCGGTTGTTTTGGAGGGGCATATCGGGCACCGGTGAGCTGGACGCGCGTCGGTGAAGACCTGGGACTCCTGGTTCTTGCACTGTACGTCTATATCTTCTCTTCGCGCGAACCTGCGCAAAATGCCCCCGTGTCGGCACCCGGCGCGATCGGATCTCCTTCCTGATCGCCGGTTGCGGCTCCTTCCTGATCGCCGGTTGCAGCTCCTTCCTGATCGTCCGCGCGAGCATTGCATTATGCGGAGATTAATTCTATATTGGGCAAGACTGTGGAGTCCGGATTAATTCACTGCCCCTCACACTGAAATAGCGGCCGTTCTTGGATTTTCTGCTCTGGATTTGCCGCAGTCTCCATGTCATCGGCATCGTGATCTGGCTCGGCGGCTTGATGTTTCAGAGCGCGGTCCTGCAACCGATCACGGATTCCGAAACCGGACCCGATTCGGGAATCGTTCGTCATGTAAACAGACGCTTTGTCGGGTTCGTCTGGATGAGCGTGTGGTCGATCCTGATCTCCGGCGTTCTCATGATGCTGCTCAGCCCGCGTTTCATCTGGTTCCAGTTCAAAGATGCCTGGTCCGTACTGCTGGGCCTGAAGGAACTGATCTTTATCCTGATGGTTTTCTATGCGATGGGATATGCGAGAATGCTGAACTACCTCGATTCCCCCTCATCAAACGGCGGCTTTAATGAGAAGGCCGAGCTCTACCGCAGCCGGCTGGATCAGTTCCGGAAGATGAATATTCTACTGGGAATCCTCGCGCTTTTTTTTGGCGCCGCAATGAGTGTTTACGCGCCCTCCTTCCCGGCGCCTGAATGATCGAGTATGCCTAAAATTATCACCATCGCAAACCAGAAGGGAGGAGTCGGGAAAACCACGACGGCGATCAACCTCGCCGCCGGAGTGGCAGTCGCGGAGTTTTCGACCCTGCTCATCGACACCGATCCACAGGCGAATTCCACCAGCGGTCTCGGGGTCGAGGCCCATCAGGATCGTCAGAGCGTCTACGACGCGCTGATCGGTGCCGTGGACCCGCACGAGCTCATCCTCAAGACCGACATGCCGTTCCTCTCGCTTCTGCCGTCGAATATCAACCTCGTCGGCGCCGAGCTGGAGCTCGTGGATGTCGAGCGCCGTGAACATATGATGACCGGGGTTGTCAAAAAGCTGGCGGGCGAATTTGATTATATTTTCATCGATTGTCCTCCTTCGCTCGGACTCCTTACGCTGAACGGCCTCGTCGCGGCGGATACCGTATTGATCCCGGTGCAGTGTGAATATTTTGCGCTGGAAGGGCTGGGCCAACTGCTGAACACGATTACCATGGTCAGGAACGAGCTGAATCCGAGGCTGGAGATCGAGGGAGTGCTCATGACCATGTTCGACAGCCGCCTCCGGCTCTCCAATCAGATTATAGACGAAGTCAAGAAGTTTTTCGGGGACAAGGTCTTTAAGACGCTCATCAGCCGCAATGTGCGGCTGAGCGAGGCTCCCAGTTACGGCAAACCGGTTTTGTTGTACGAGGCGATTTCCTCGGGAGCGAAAAATTATATGCAGCTCGCCAGGGAATTTCTCGATCGGCAGCAACCGGCGCCGCTCCACTCACAAACGACCTCCGAAAACTATGTCCAAAGCTAAACATGGTTTGGGAAAAGGACTCTCCGCGCTTATCCGCAGTTCACCGGCCGGCGAACAGGCGGAAGCCCCGTATGGGCGTTCGTCCGAGCTCACGGCTGCTCCGGGGGGCGTCATGCACGTTGAAATCGCCAGGATACGTCCCAACCCGTTCCAACCGCGCGCCGATTTCGACCAGCAGGCGCTGGACGAGCTGAAAGAATCGATCCGGGAGAAGGGGATTGTCCAGGCGGTGACAGTCCGGCGGGCGGAGGGGGGGATGTATGAGCTGATCTCCGGCGAGCGCCGGATCCGGGCGTCGACCGAGATCGGTTTGAAGACGATTCCGGCTTATGTCATAGAGGTAAAGGACCGATCGGAGATGCTCGAGCTCGCGTTGATCGAGAATCTTCAGCGCGAACACCTCAACCCGGTCGAAATCGCCATTTCCTATCAGCGGCTGCTTCGCGATGTTGGACTGACAGCCGAGGATATCGCCCGAAAAGTGAGCAAGGATCGCACAACGGTGGTGAACTTTCTGAGATTATTGAAACTCCCCGAGAAGATCCAGGAGACGCTTCGAAAGGGACAATTAACCATGGGGCACGCCCGGGCGCTGGTCGCTCTCCCCGACGAAATCACACAGCTTCGTTTCTTTGACCGCATCATCAAGCAGGACCTGAACGTGCGGCAGGTTGAAAAACTTGTCCGCGATTTCGGGAAAGCGTCTGAAAAGAAAGCCGCCCGGCCTGCGAGAGGCACGGCAACCGCCGTCGAAAGCATTGCGGAAAGGATTCAGCAAATCCTCGCGACGCGCGTGAAGGTGAATATGAAGGAGGAAGGAAGGGGTGAAATAGTTATCGAGTTCTACTCGAGCGACGACCTCGGCCGGCTGTTCGACCTCATCGCCTCCATCGAGCGCTGATCCCGACAACGTGGCAACCTCCGTCGTGCTTACGACCGATGCCCCCCCGCCGATCGGGCCGTACAATCAGGGAGTCCTTGCCAGGGGAACATTCCTGTTCACCGCGGGCCAGGTAGCGATCGATCCGAAGACCGGCCAGCTCACCGGCGGCGATATAAAGGTTCAGACGCGTCAAGTGCTCACCAACCTTCTTGCAATACTCTCCAAAGGAGGCTCCTCACCCGATCAGGTCGTAAAAACGACCGTCTTCCTAAAGGATATGAACGATTTTACAGGCATGAATGAAGTCTATGCCGAATTTTTTCATAAAAATCCACCGGCCCGCTCGACGGTGGAAGTCTCGCGTCTTCCGAAGGACGTGAAAGTTGAGATCGACGCTATCGCCGTTGCCGACGAGAACCGGTAGCGTCAGGTTCCGGTAAATCCATGCCTCTGACGCTGCGCGGATTACTGCTCATCTTCCCGATGGCCGTGTCGCTTTCGCTGGCGCAATCGGGCAACCGATCCCGTCGTCGGCCGTGCCACGGGAAGCAGCCGATACGCTTGACATATCAAGCGACTTGGCCGGAGCAAAGGTATCAGGTCACTCCAAGTCTCCGTGGGTTGCGGTCGGGCTCTCTGCAGGCGTGCCCGGACTCGGCCAGATCTATAATCAAACCTACTGGAAGGTGCCTCTGATCTGGGGCCTGGGAGGTTACTGGATCTACGAGTGGATCCATCTGAACGACAATTACAAAGACTTTCGGGGCCAGTACACAAATAGCATCACGACGGCCACGCCGGACGGCGACCAACTACTTTTGACACTGCGCGATTTTTACCGCGATGAACGGGATAAATTCGCCTGGTATCTCGGCGCGCTCTACCTCCTGAACCTTGTCGATGCCTATGTCGGGGCGAGCCTGTACGATTTTGATGTGAGCCCCGAACTCACCAGCAACGGAAGAATTGTTCCGCGAGTGAGAGCGTCGATCCATCTCTCCTTTTAGCCTCGTCACCGCGCCAGCGCGGCGTCAATCTTCCTCAGCTCATCGGCCGTAAAATCCAGCTTCTCCAGGGAAGCCACGTTCTCTTCGAGCTGTTCCAGCCGGCTTGTGCCAGTGAGAACGGCGGTCATGACATCGTGGCGCAGGATCCACGCGAGCGCCATCTGCGGGAGCGACTGGCCGCGACCTTCCGCAATTTCATTGAGTGTCCGGATACTCTTCAATTTTTCCCCGCTGATATCATCTTGACTGAGCGTGGCATCTGGCCTTGCTGCGCGCGAACGTCTCGGGATACCCTGGAGGTACTTATTCGAAAGAAGCCCCTGAGCAAGCGGAGAGAACGCGATACAGCCGATCCCTTCCTCCCGGAGGAGGTCGAGTAAGCCGTCCTCGATCCACCTGTTGAACATGTTGTAAACCGGCTGATGAATGAGGCACGGGGTTCCGAGCGAGCGCAGGATTGCCGCGGCCTTCCGCGTGTCCTCGACGCCGAGAGACGATACCCCCGCGTAGAGCGCTTTGCCGCTCCGGACGGCAGAGTCGAGCGCCGACATCGATTCCTCCAGCGGTGTCCCGGGGTCGGGGCGGTGCAAATAGAAAATGTCGACGTACTCGATCCGCATCCGTTTGAGGCTCTGATCGAGACTTGAAAGGAGATACTTGCGCGAGCCCCACTCGCCATACGGCCCGGGCCACATCCGCCAGCCGGCCTTTGTCGAAATGACCATCTCATCCCTGTAATGGGCGAGATCCTGGTGCAGGATTTTTCCGAAGTTGGTCTCCGCCGATCCGGGCGGCGGCCCGTAGTTGTTCGCCAGATCGAAATGCGTGATCCCGAGATCGAACGCGCGAAGGACCATCTCCCGGCTGCGGCGGAACGGATCCACAGCGCCAAAATTCTGCCAGAGGCCCAATGAAATTGCCGGAAGCTTCAGGCCGCTTCTCCCGCTCGGGCGATAGAACATTTCGTCGTAACGGTTATTCGAAGGCAGATGGTTTGGCATAGCGCATTCCCCTCCTTATTCCGATTTCATTCCTTTGTGTTCCAGTCGTGCCGCGGTTCCAAGATACACCCAATCCCGGAGCTTATCAAGATAGAGTTCGCGTATTCGTGGAATCCTGGCTGAATTTGGAATGGATATCTGCCTGAGCCAAGAACCCCATTTGGAATAGATTCTTGATCAGTGAAATCGGATGTTGTTTTATTCGAGGGGGGTTTGTACAATCCCTGGACCGTGAAGTGCGGGAGCGGAAAACCGAAGTTCGAGGCGGATTGATCGGGCGGTCGGCATGAGAAACCTTCAACGTCTATTGTATCCATGAAGACGCTCAGGCAGATTATTCCTTCGGCAAATCTCCGGATCGCACTGCTCCTCGCGGTGCTAACGGGATCCATCCTGATCGTGTATCAAGGGATGAACTTCCCGACAATGCGCTTATCCGATTCTGCAGCCTACTATACATCTTCTAAAATCTTGCTCAGAGGCGATACACGTTCCAGAATATATGACGACAAGTGGTTTTTGGAAAAATCAAGAGCATTCGGCATCAGGGAAACAACCGGCATCTTCTATGTAAATCCGCCCTTGGCTTCAGCTATGTATCTTCCGGTCGCCTCACTAGACCCGTTTACGGCCAAGGTAGCCTGGAATCTGGTGAGTGTGGCTTCGCTGTTGTTCCTATGGCTTCGTTCGAGAGATCTTATCGGCGCTCCCTCCGGGCCGGGATATGACTTACTCTTGTTGATCCTGATGACGTGGTCGATCCCGTTGCTCCGAAACCTGCAGCGCGGACAGGTATATGTGGTGATGCTGTTATTGGTCATGACGTTCTATCGGGGGTACACCGGTAACCGGCCCTGGCTCTCCGCGACATCGCTCGCGATCCTGATACTTCTAAAATATTTTGGCTGGCTGTTTCTCCTGCTGCACGCCCTTGAACGCAGATGGAAGGACTTGGCCAAAACCGTTGCTCTCACAGTTGCAGGTCTGATCGTCAGCATGTCGGTACTCGGAACGCAGGTCTATATTCACCATATCGAACGCCTGACGGAGGCCTTCCATACCGCAGAGATAGCATCGTCTCATCTGCCATGCGTGCCGGCGCTCATGGGGACGCTCATCGGTTACCAAGAAAATTCAAATCCCGGTCCCCGAAGCCTCCCCTTGGCTTCCTTGCTCACCCTCATTTCGCTCGCGGGCGCGGTACTTTTCACTTTTCGACAAGGAAACGAAATTTATTCGCCAGAGAGAAAGTACAGGTTTTTCGCATTGCTGGTACTTTCAATTATGTTCACTCCCCTTGCTTCAGACCACCATTACGTTATGCTCTCGATTCCGTTGTTCGTCTATGTGAGCTCACTCGAATGGGAGGGAGTGAGGTTCTGGAGGCTGCCAGCCATCGCCCTATTGACATATCTCCTCATCGGTTGGTTTCCTTCTCCAGCTTCATATCCCTGGGAGCTATTGAGAACCTACTCTCCGTTCCTGCCGCTCTCTGGAGCTATTGCTTTATGGTTCGCCCTTGTATCCCGCGCTCAGGTGGTCGGGCATGGAAAAAGCATTCAATCGAACCCATATTGACGCAAGACCGCTCTTCTCATCAGCGCAAGGGGCAGTGAACCGACGCCGAGCAGCGTTTCGACAAATTTCCTTTCACTGAACG
>VBOC01000203.1:10410-15371 GCA_005877655.1 Ignavibacteria bacterium | reverse complement strand
GTCATCCACGTACCGGAGAATAATTTGAAAATTCAGCTCCCCGACGGAAAGCGTGCGGATCCCGTCCGCGATCGTGTTAACCGATTTGAGTTTCACAATCTTCTTTGAGCGGAAGGACTGATAACAATCGTTCGCGCCTTCCGTCTCCACGCCGATGACTCTCACATTCGGGAAAAGATTCTTCGCGGCGATTGAGCATCCTGCGATCAATCCCCCGCCCCCGATGGGCACGAACAGGTAATCCAACTCCTTGATGTCCTGAAAGATTTCGAGGGCGGCGGTCCCCTGCCCGGCGATCAGCTTTTCGTCATTGAACGGATGGACGAGCGTGTAACCGGACTTCTTGATCAGTTCATCCGTCGTGCGCTCCCTGTCATCGGTCGTGTTTCCGGAGAATACAATTTCGGCGCCGTATTCCCGCGTCGCTTCCACCTTCAAAGGAACTGAATCGCGCGGCATTACGATTACGGCTTTTATCCCGAAGAGCTTGCAGGCGAGGGCGACGCCCTGCGCATGGTTACCGGATGAATGAGCGATCACGCCGGCCCGCCGTTGCTCTGCGGTCAAAGAGGAGATCTTGTTGTACGCTCCCCGGAACTTAAACGCCCCGATCCGCTGGAAGTTCTCCGCCTTGAAGTAGACTTCGTTTCCGGAATTCTCGTTGAACGTGCGGGACGAGAGGAGAGGAGTCCTGTGGACAACCGGGCGCAGGACCTTGTAGGCGGCTTCGATATCCGAGAAGGAGAGCATGAGTGCGATTTGCGAATCGTGGTTCAGACCGAGGTGAGGCAGGGTACATCGTATCTAAGAAGAATGCCGTTGCGGAGCGGTCTATCATCGACCAAGAAGTAGTGATAGGAGCACTGGTTCGATTTACGTTCCCGTTCCCGATACATGCCAATTGCGGATTCCATTCTACTTGACTACCAAAAGCTTTCTTGTCTGCGAAAGTCCCCCCGCTTGTAAGCGATAATAGTAAACGCCGCTCGAGACTCTGAAAGTGTTCCAGTCAAGCGCATAAACTCCTGGTTCTGCTTCCCCGACAAATAATGTTTCAACCTCTTGTCCCAATAGATTGAAGATACTCAATGAAACACGGGTGTGATGCCCTACGGAAAACTTGATCCATGTTACTGGATTTGCGGGGTTGGGATAGTTCTGGAATAGAGTGAACGATACAGGGGAATCCATTTTTTTGTCCCGAACCTCCAGTATCGTCTCTTTTGATCGAAATACCCCGTAGCCCCAAGTCCCAACAATTAATTTTCCATTCTTGGTGACAACGATTCCTTCACATCGAGAAGGAAAGACCGAATCCGCTACCCTGCTCCAGTTGTCGCCGTTGTTTGAGGACCGAAAAAGTCCGCCGTCAAATGTTGAGGCAAATAGGTATTGGGAGGTAGCGGAATAAACCGAGGTGATTGTTAAGCTTCCTAAACCTTGATTGACTAGTTGCCACGAGCTTCCGGCATCGGTTGATCGAAGCACCCCGTTGTAGCCCGTGCCAACGAGAATATTGTTTTGCTTGTCAATTGTAATGTCGGATATATAAGACCAGGTTGTCGATGGATTGCTACGCGACCAGTGCAATCCACTATCCGGAGAGTAGTAAATTTCTCCATTCCATAAGCCCGCTAAGATAATCGTGCGATTGAATACTGCAAGCGCGTTGACGGCCTGTCCAGCGGGCAATCCTGTTGAGCGAGGGGTCCAGGTGTCGCCGCCGTTCCTGGATAGAAACACGCCATTGTACCCTCCAACATAAGCATTCCCCGATGAGTCGAACGCAATCGATCGAATGTCTCGATAGTTTGACGTACTGTCGGGAAGCCCGTTGATCACAGCCACCCAAGTGTTACCGGTATCGCGGGATAGATAAAGTCCAAAGGAATATGTACCTGCAAAAACTTTCCCGTCCGGGGCGATACCTAATGAGAAAATGCTCTCAGTGGGAATTCCTGAATTTACATCCTGCCAAGTGTTTCCATTGTCTTTGGAACGAAACACTCCATTTGTCCAAGTTCCTGCAAAAACATAGTCAGAGAGTGCTGCGAGAGAAGAAACTTCTGAATTTACAAGGGAGACTCTCCTCCAGTTGTCACCCCGGTCGAGTGAGAGATAAGCGCCCCCGCCGGTGGTTCCAGCCCAAAGCCTCCCAACTGGGTCGACAAGTAATTGCAAGTAGTACACAATTCCATAAGTGAAATCCAAACCATTATTGACAAGAGTCCAGTGGTCTCCATTATCAGTCGAGCGCAAAATTCCTGCTCCGGTCGACGCGACATAAACGGAATTATTTTTCCGATCAACTTGCAACGAGCTTTGGTATGTTATATCCACAGGAAAGGTTAGACTTCTCCAACTCGTTCCCTGGTCGGTCGACCTGTATGTTCCTATACCGGGGCCACCCAGGAAAATATGACCTAGTGAGTTGATGGCGAGGAAGGATGGTGCGGAAAATGCGAATCCCAAGAACGACCATGATTCCCCCGAGTTGGTCGATCGAAAAATGCCCTGCATGGTCGAAATGATCATCGCTCCTTGTGGTTCGAACGCGATGGAGGCGACTGAGAAGGAATCGACACCCGTTCGTTGCCAGTTGTTGATCGAGTCATTGAATTTGAAAACGCCTGAATCGGTTCCAGCATAAAGGGACCATACCGGGTTAAATGCGATATCGTGTATGCGGAGAAGGCTATCGCCGAGCGCGGACCATCCAAGACCCTGATTTGTGGTCCTGCGTACACGCAGATCGGAGCCAAGCACAAATAACATGGAGAGACTATCGGTGAGCAACTTCCGTGGATACTGAAACTGGACAGAGTTAGCAAGAAGTTTAAAAGTCTGTCCGCTATCAACCGAGGTATAGATCCCGGCTATTTCTGTCCCGACATAGATGGCGGTGCCGTTATAACTGGAACCGAGGGCAAATACACGACCGCCGGAAGGACCGCCTGTCCGTTCAAGATGAATCTCCTGGGCTGGAAGTTGTAAGGGTACTGCTATTGAAGTCAGGAGCACGAGCACTATTCTTGCGGTAGCTTCTTCTCTCATGATTTCAGAGTGCCTTCCAAATGGGATCTACCTTCAATGTGTGACACCTCTCTCCGATCTCAAATTTCGAGGATGATCTTCCCGAAGTTCTTTCTCTCTTCCATGCGGAGTTGAGCGTCGGCGGCCTGGGCGAGCGGAAAGACCTTATCGATGACCGGGTTCAAACGGCGCTTGCTTTTCGGCCCCGTGAAGAACTTCAGCACTTCGATCAACTCTGCTTTGCTCGCCATCCACGATCCGAGGATCGTCTGGTGGCGTGCGTAGACGTAGCGGATATCCAGCTTTGCCACATATTCGGTCGTGGCGCCGCACGTTACCAGCCTTCCGCCTTTCGCAAGCACGGTGATGCTTTTCTCAAAGACCTCTCCCCCGACGTGCTCGAAGACGACATCAATCCCTTTCTTTTCCGTGATCCGCTTCACTTCTTCAACGAAGTCTTTTTCCTGGTAGTTGATTAAGTCGTCTGCGCCGAGTTCCTGCGCCCTCTTCAATTTGTCATGAGAACCTGCGGTCGTGATGACCCGGGCGCCGACCAATTTCGCGATTTGAATTGCCGCAGATCCAACGCCGCTTCCGGCTCCGTGAATGAGCGCCATCTCCCCCGGCCGGATTTTCGCCAGTGTCACAAGCATATGCCACGCCGTGAGAAACACGAGCGGGATCGCCGCAGCTTCGTTGAAATCCAGACCCTCCGGGATTGGAACACAGTTCACGGCCGGCACTTTTACAAACTCCGCGTAGGTCCCTTCCTCTCGTACACCGAGGACCCGATATTCCCGGCACATATTGTCGCGTCCACCGAGACACATCTCGCAGTGCCCGCACGAGAGGCCGGGCAAAATGAGAACCCTGTCTCCCGGCTTCGTCCAATCGACGGCGCCTCCTACTTCGGCGACAATGCCGGAGCCGTCGGATCCGGGGATGTGCGGCAGCGGAATATTTCTCTCCCTCGCTCCGCTGCGGACCCGGTTGGACCGATGGTGGGTTTTGGGGCGTCTTCATGGCGGAGGACATCGGCGTTGCCGAACGCGTGGAAGCGGACAGACTTCACTTTATTGCTCCTTTGCCCATCCGGCCCGCGGTGATCAGAGTGATGGAGTTGAAGTTAACGTTCATCGTCTCGCGGCGGGATGGGGAATCGGCAATTCGGGAATTGGTAGTTCGACAGGTACTATTGTTCCGGAGGCGCTTCTGTTCCGGAGGTGCTATTGTTCCGGGGCCAGCGCCCAATGATCCGGCGACCGCCACAGGCCCGAAAGTACGAGCTCCCGCATGAAAATAAATTCTTTCGGAAGTTTGTCATAGAGTTTCGAGAAGAATTCCTCGTGCGACAGGAGCTCCTTCTTCCACTCCTCTCCATTCACCGACATCACGCTGTTGAACTTTTCCTGCGTGAACCCCTCCAGTCCCTCCCAGCAGAGATCCTGATAGCGCGGCATCCAGCCGATCGGGCTTTCGATGGCGTAGCCGCGGCCGCGCGCGCGATCGACGATCCATTTGAGGACGCGCATGTTCTCTCCATACCCGGGCCAAATAAATTTTCCGTTTTCGTCTTTGCGAAACCAATTGACGGAAAAAATCCGGGGAGGATTCTGCAAACTGCGGCCGAACTGAAGCCAGTGATTGAAGTAATCCGCCATGTGGTATCCGCAGAAAGGAAGCATTGCCATCGGATCCCGCCGGATTTTTCCCACCTCGCCGGTGGCTGCGGCCGTCGTTTCAGAGCCCATCGTGGCCGCGGCATAGACGCCGAAGTTCCAGTTCACGCTTTGATAGACAAGGGGCACCACACCGCTTCGCCGGCCGCCAAAAATGAATGCCCTGATCGGGACTCCATTCGGGTCTTCCCAGGAGGGATCGATGATCGGGTTTTGCCTGGCGGGTGCGGTAAATCTCGCATTTGGGTG
>VBOC01000203.1:2668-10357 GCA_005877655.1 Ignavibacteria bacterium | reverse complement strand
GTCGTCGGTCAGGCCCACGTTGGTAAAGATCGTATTCTTAGTGATCGATGCCATCGCGTTCGGGTTGGATTTTTCGTTAGTGCCGGGTGCCACGCCGAAGAAGCCAGCCTCGGGGTTAATCGCATAGATCTTGCCATCCGCGCCGGGCTTGATCCAGGCAATGTCGTCGCCCACGGTTGTCACTTTCCAGCCCGCGAAGGCTTTCGGCGGTATAAGCATGGCGAAATTGGTCTTCCCGCACGCGCTGGGGAAAGCTGCGGCGACATAGGTTTTCTCTCCGTCGGGCGACTCCACGCCGAGAATGAGCATGTGCTCCGCGAGCCATCCTTCATCCCGGGCCATGACGGAGGCAATCCTCAGGGCGAAGCACTTCTTACCGAGCAGCGCATTGCCGCCGTAGCCGCTCCCGAACGACCAGACCTCCCGCTCCTCCGGAAAGTGTACGATATACTTCTGTTCTTTATTGGACGGCCAGGGAACGTCTTTCTGACCGGGCGCAAGTGGCATCCCGACCGAGTGCAGGCAGGGCACAAACTCTCCCTCGCCGAGCGTATCGAGCACGCTCTTCCCCATCCGGGTCATGATATACATGCTGACGGCGACATACGGCGAATCGGTGATCTGAACCCCGATGTGCGAGATGCCGGAGCCGAGGGGACCCATGCTGAACGGAATGACGTACATCGTTCTGCCGCGCATGCAGCCGCGGAAGAGCTTTGTTAACGTCGCCTTCATCTCTTTCGGATTGACCCAATTGTTTGTCGGTCCGGCATCCTGCTTTCTGACGCTGCAGATAAATGTCCGGTCTTCCACGCGCGCCACGTCGCTTGTATTCCTCGTCCGATCCGTCGCACCAATGAACGTTCTCGGGCTCGCATAGCCGGAAGACATCCTCAGCCCACCGGCGGAGCTTGGCGTTTCTGAGGTAGCTTGGTGCCTGGATGCTCGGAGAATCTGTGCGGTTCATTTCCGGCGATAAGAGAAGGGTCGATGAGAAAGCGAAGATAAGGAAAAATTGAATGTAGAACAAGGACAGGGTTTCCGCGCGAAATAGATGAAATGGGGTTCATTCCTGGCGATTGACAGCCCATTTCCTTTGCTAATGACACCCCATTTTGCTACTTTCTTTGTCTTAATCCGGATGTAACCATTCGATGGGAAGCGATGCGAAGCTGCAAGAAAATCGACCTGAACCGACAGGAGCGCGCATGAAAATCAAGGAGTGGATTCAAAGGGCAAGAGAGGGATTCCACCCGACATTCTGGGTGGCGAATACGCTCGAGCTCTTTGAGCGGCTGGCTTTTTACGGGGCGAAAGCGGTGCTAACCGTTTATCTGGCCATCAAGGTGGGTCTCGGGCCTCAGGTCGCCGGATCGCTTGCCGGCTTGTTTTCCGGGGTGATATTTTCACTCCCGATCGTCGCCGGCACCTTCGTGGACCGCTATGGATTTAGGAAAACGCTCGTAACCTGTTTTTCCTGCTTCTGTGTCGGCTATTTCCTGATCGGTTTTGCCGGTCTGGCCTTCGGTCAAACGATCGTCGATGCGATAGGCAAAACGCCCTATGTGGTAACGGTGCTCTTGCTCACAGCCGTGGGCGGGTCGCTGATCAAGCCGTGCATCGTCGGCACGGTGGCGAAAACCTCTGCGGAGAGTGTCCGTTCGCTCGGTTTTTCGATCTACTACACGCTGGTCAATATCGGCGGCGCGCTCGGACCCATCCTGGCTCTGCAGGTGAGAGAAAATCTGGGAATCGAGTACGTTCTGGTCATGTCCTCCTTCACCTCGTTCCTGCTGCTTGTGGGAACACTGCTATTCTTCAAGGAGCCGGAAGGGGGCGGTGGGTCGGCGGGCGGCAGAACGCTGGGGAGGGTCTTTCGGGATATGCTTCTCGTGTTCCGGAATGCGAGGTTTATCACGTTTCTTGTGATCTTTTCAGGATTCTGGATCATGTTCTGGCAAATTTTCTATTCATTTCCGTTTTACATTATCGAGGTCCTCAAGTTTCCGAAGTTTGAGCTCCTGGAAACCGTGGATGCGTGGACGATCATTCTCCTCAGCGTCCCCATTACCGCGCTCGTGAAAAAGCTCCGCCCAATCACAGCGATGACGCTTGGATTTCTTATCGCAAGCTGCTCCTGGGTGTTGATCGCGAACTCACAGACAATTTCCGTTGCCATCATCGCGATGGCATTATTTGCCGTCGGAGAAGCGACCCAGGCGCCCAGGTTTTACGAATATGTCAGCGCCCTCGCGCCGCCCGAGCAGGTCGGAACGTTCATGGGATTTGCTTTCCTGCCAGTCGCCATCGGGTCGTTTGTCGCGGGGCCGCTCTCCGGATGGCTCGTTCAGACATACCTGAAGGATTCCTTCCAACCTGCCACGATGTGGTACACTCTCGCCGCGATCGGTTTCGGTGCGACGGTGCTGATGGTGCTCTATAATATTTTCCTCGTGAAGCGGCCAGTCGCGGGCTGAGAATTATGATAGAGTTTATGAGCAAGCGGACGCCACAACCTCGACGCAGTTCGTGAACAGGCACGTGCGTTTTCGGTCGGACGATACAACGGTATCCCTCTCGGAAGTTCACCGGACGGTTGATATTCCGGAGACCGCAGGCGTTGTCAGGAAAATGTTCGCCTTTGCGGGTCCGGCATATCTCGTGAGCGTGGGCTATATGGATCCCGGGAACTGGGCGACCGATCTTGAAGGCGGGGCGCGGTTCGGGTACCAGCTGGTGTGGGTATTGTTGATGTCGAACCTTATGGCAATACTTCTCCAGACTCTCTCGGCCCGCATGGGCATCGTGACCGGGCGGGATCTCGCCCAGGCATGCCGCGAACACTACCCGAAGCCCGTCGCGTTTACTCTCTGGGTACTCTGCGAAGTTGCCATTGCTGCGTGCGACCTGGCCGAAGTTCTGGGAACGGCGATCGGGTTGAATCTTCTCTTCAAGGTGCCGATCCTTTACGGGGTCATCATTACGGGCTTTGATACGATGCTGTTCCTGGTCATCCAGCAGTTCGGCATCAGGAAGATGGAAGCGTTCATTCTCATGCTCATCTCGACGATCGGGATTTGTTTCGGGATCGAGGTGTTCCTGTCGCGCCCGGTGTGGCCTGCGGTTGTCGGAGGCTTCGTGCCGAAGTTGAGCTCCGAGAGTCTCTATATCGCCATCGGTATCCTGGGGGCGACGGTGATGCCTCACAATCTCTATCTGCACTCCGCGCTCGTTCAAACGCGGGACGTCGGACAAACCGCCGAGGGGAAGCGCACGGCCTGCAAGTACAACCTCATCGACACCGCAGTTGCACTGAATGCGGCGTTTCTTGTGAACAGTGCGATCCTGCTGGTATCCGCCGCAGTCTTCTTCCGGAACGGGATTATCGTAACCGAGATTCAGCAGGCATATCAATTACTCACCCCTCTCCTCGGAACAGCTCTTGCGAGCGCCCTGTTTGCAATCGCCCTGCTCGCCTCGGGGCAGAGTTCGACGTTAACCGGAACGCTGGCCGGTCAGATTGTGATGGAAGGATTCCTTCGCTTAAAAATTCGTCCGATTGTGAGAAGGCTTATTACAAGACTCATTGCCATCGTGCCCGCAGTCGTGGTTATAGGCTCGCAGGGAGAGGGTGGAACCTACGGCCTGCTGATCCTGAGCCAGGTTGTGCTGAGTTTGCAGCTTCCGTTTGCGGTTCTTCCGCTGATCCAATTCACGAGCGAAGAAGCGAAGATGGGTGAATTTGTCAATAAGCTCTGGGTGAAAATACTCGCATGGATCTCCGCCGTGATCATTGTGGGGCTTAACGCCAAACTCGTCGTCGGCACAATCGGAGATTGGATCGCCGGGGCGGGAAGCAACGCAGTCTGGTTGTGGGTCAGCGTTGTGCCGATCGCGATCGCGTGCGGGTTGCTCTTGCTTTATATTTCAGTGCCGGAGTCATGGTGGCGGAGACGAAAGCTGGCGCCCCGCGCCGCCGAACCCGTCGTGCTGAAGGAACAGAAATACTCCCGCATCGGAGTCGCGTTGGATTACGGGCCGATCGATGAAAAAGTTTTGTCCCACGCCCGGACGATTGCGCATCAGCACCGCGCGACACTCTATCTTTTCCACGTCGTGGAGGGGGTGAGCGGCCAATTATTTGGCAAGGACGCGTACGACGATGAAGCCCGCAGCGACGTCAAAACACTCGAAGGCATTGCGGAGCAACTTCGGAAGTCAGGCGTTGAGGCGCAGCCGGCACTTGGTTTCGGCAGGGTTCCGGAGGAGCTGGTCAAGCTTGCCAGGGAGAAGGAGGTCGATCTGCTCGTGATGGGAGGACACCGCCACCGGGGATTGAAGGACCTTTTCTTCGGCGCTTCAGTCTCGAAAGTCAGGCATCAGCTGTCGATCCCGGTCCTCGTCGTACAGTGAGCGAAGCATCAGCTTCAGATCCCCTTCTCATCGAGCAATAAGGACTCAAAAGACCGGGATTTCAACCGTAAAAGAGGTCCCCTTACCCCGCTCGCTCTTCACGTCGATCGATCCCCCGTGCTGATCGATGATGCGCTTTGTGATCGCGAGTCCGAGTCCCGTTCCTTTCTTCTTTCCCGCGGTTACGAACGCTTCGAAAATCCTCCCCTTGATTTCGGGCGGAATGCCCGTCCCTGTGTCGGCGATGACGAACCGTATCATTTTATCACGCTCGTCGATGGCCACCCGGATCTCTCCCCCGTTCGGCATCGCATCCTGGGCATTGGTGATAATATTCACAAAGGACCGGAGCAACCGCTCGGTATCGAAACGGGCGATCCGCTTGCAGTTGTTGGAAACCCGCAGCTGGACCTGGGATTGCTCCAGGCTTGTTTTCACGCTTTGGACGAGCAGGATCACGAACATGTCGACGGATATTTCAACTTTATGGAGGCGGACTTCTCCGCGCGAGAAGTCAAGGAGCTCCTGCGCCATTGTCGCCATTCTCTGGATCCCGTCATGGATGATCCGGTACCATTGTTGGTTTTTCTCGGGAGCAACTTCCTTCCCCTCCCGAAGCGACTCTATGGCAAGATTGATTGAAGTCATGGGAGTTCTGAAATCGTGCACGATGGAGCTCGCCATCTGTCCGATCATCGAAAGCCGCTCGGAGTGAATGATTTTCTCCTGCGCCTTCTTCAGCCGGACTCGCATTGTTTCAAAGGCGGCGCTCAGTTGTCCCAGTTCATCATCAGCGGGCTGGCCGGTCAGGGGGATTTCAAGATTACCGCTCCCGATCTGCTTGGTGGCCTCCAGAAGTCTCCCGAGATTCCTCGCGATGAGCAGGCGGTACAGAAGGAGGCTCGCAATTATGACGATCAGGGTGAAGGTGAGAAAAACAGCGAATGAACGAATCCAGTTCTTTTGAATTGATTGCGCCAGCGGAACGAGTGAAATGTTCATCTCCGCGACTCCAAGGACGTGGTCCTGGGCTACCTCGTGGCACTGCTGGCATCGCGCCACCGCCTTGAACGGGATGATGGCGTTCAACACCTGACCCTTTCGGCTCCACGTCGGCACTCCGGTCAGGAAGACCGGGTGAGTGTGAGCATTCATGTGCGCCTCCGCCTCCCGTCTCCGAAGGCGATCGAAGCGATCCTCGGACTGGTAGATATCCCGCAAATGAAGACTGTCGGTCATGAAATAAATATGGAGGCTGTCGATCTCCCCCCCGCTGCCCAGGAGCTGCAGGTACTCATCGTCAATTCGCTCCTTGGTGACCATCTGTTCTACGAGGGACTTCCGTATCAGCTCGGCATAGGTCTGAGCGGATGCCTGGGCCTGCTCAAGCATATCCTGTTCCTGATACCGATTGTTGAGATAGGCGCTGGTTCCCAGCGCAAGAAATATGAGCGGAACCACGGCCAGCACAAACTTGGTCGATATGGAAGCGTGTTTGAACATCGTTTATCTTGACATCGAGCCGATGTCCTTCCCCTCCTGCAGCGATTTTTCATACTCCCCTTTGTAGCGCCTGACGGCGTTGAAGATCGATTCCGCAATCTCCTGCTGGCCTTTTGGACTCTTCAATACCTTCTCGTCGCGCCTGTTGGACAGGTACGCAGTTTCAACGAGGACATTCGGCATCGATGCGCCCACCAGGACATAAAAGCCGGCTTGCTTCACTCCGCTGTTGCCAAGGCCTGTGCGGTTTCTCATCTCCCGCTGGAGGATATCGGCAAATTTTTCGCTGTACTTCATATAAGCGCTCTGCGCCATTGTCAGGAGGATGAAATTCTCCTCCGTCAATTGTTGGTACCGCTGCTCATATCCCTGCTCGTACTTTACGACGGCATTCTCGCGCTCCGCGATACGGAGAGCGTTCTCCGTCTTGCCGGGCCGCAGCAGATAGATCTCAAATCCGTTTGCCGGACGCGGTTTGTGCGGCATCGAATTGCAATGAATACTGATGAACAACTTTCCGCCCGCCTGGTTTGCGATTTGTCCGCGCCGGTAAACCTCGATGAACTGATCGGATGTACGGGTATAAACCACCCTGACGTCATGCAAATTCCTCTCGATCAAGCGGCCCAATTTCAAGGCAATTGCCAGCGTGACGTCCTTTTCCCGCGTCCTGCTCACGCCGAGAGCGCCGGGGTCTTCTCCGCCGTGACCGGCATCGATGACAAGCACATCGAGCTTCCAGCGATCCCGCTCCCGCCGCAGGTTGCCTTCGAAGTCCCGTGTTTTCCGGGCGGCAAGCTCCTCCTCGGTCGGCCGGTGGATCGCAACGAGCAGGTCGTTGCTCGCATCGGCTTGCATCAGTTCGGCGCTGTTCACCTGCCCCTTCATCCGAAAAGTCAATTGCACCGATGTGGGCGACTGAAAGACAAGCACCTTCTTGAGGATTCCGTTCGGCTTGAGCTCCTGCAGTGCGGCGACATCGGCGCGGCCGTCGGCGAGTGTGACGTAGACCCATGTATCGCCGCCATCCGGCTTACACCATGCCTCCCCGTTGGGCAATTTCTTCGAACAAAGGAGACGGATCAGATCTCCGTTCGCCTTTTGTTCGAACGAAATCCCGGTGATGTCGAAGGCCGGCAGTTGCACAACGCGGCCCACGGAGATCATCCGCCGGACCGGATCGAACGCGATCTGCTCCCGCATGATGTTTTCGAAGACTGGAATGAATTCGTCCAGAGGGACGAAGAAATTCGAAGGGAGCTGAATAATATCCCGTTGAAGCTGAGTAAGATTGGCGTTGCGTTGAGCGTCGATGATCATGACGAACGGATTGTCCGGGGTGAGAACGACGGTATACTCTTTGGCGGCCAGTTCGAACCGTTGTGACTCGGGGTTGAACGACCCCTGAAGGTTGAAGGCCTTCGCGAGATCGCCGATCGATCCGAACACCGCCCCCTCGCGTGCGATGATCGCGATGCGTGTGCTACGGGACGGATCCTGTTCGAAGATGACGGAGAGGGAGTCCTGAGCTTTCGAAATGCGGAAGGAGATCAGCGTCAGAATGACGAGCAGCGGACGGCGCATCAAGCTCGTCAACGGTAGTTCAGAAACTGGATCGCAAAAGTCAGATCGGCCTGCCGGAGCTTCGCCATGACCGCCTGAAGATCGTCCTTGCTCTTTCCGCTTACCCGGACCTGGGCATCCATGATCTGGGACTGCACCCTGAGTTTCGAGTCCTTGATCATTTTGACGATCATCTTGGCATTCTCCGAT
>VBOC01000203.1:0-2641 GCA_005877655.1 Ignavibacteria bacterium | reverse complement strand
GCGGGCTCAATCTCGCCGTACGTCAAGGCCTTCAACGGGACTCCCCGCTTCACGAATTTCGACTGGAGAATATCGACCACGGCCCTCATTTTGAAGTCATCGTCGGAGATGAGCACGATTTCAAATTCCTTCGCATTGACTTCGATGGAGGTCTTCGTTCCTTTGAAATCATATCGTTGAATGATCTCTTTGCGCGCCTGGTTTATCGCATTATCGACTTCCTGCATGTCGACGCGCGAAACGATATCAAATGAGAATGTATCCGGCATTGCTCAATCAGTCAGTTTAATCTGGAAAAAATTGCCTTGAGAAAAATAAAAAAAAGTCTGAACCGGGGGAATCCGGTCCTGACGTCGAAGCGATTATGGGCCTCCCGCTGGGTCTTCGGGTCCTTCGTGATGATCACCACCGATAATGGTTGTTTCATGAGTTACCCCGCGTTCATGCAACGACGCACTAAGAGATTGACTCTTCGACGACGATGTTCCGCTTGCGTAGTTCGCTCAAGAGCGGTTCGAGCGGGACACACTGCTCGGGGGGCAGTACGCCTCTGGCCCCGACCGTCCCGTTTGACAACATCTGCGCGATGATCGATGTAGGAAACGCCGTGGTTCTCATCATCGAGGTTATCTTCAGCCTCTCATCATAATGATCTATCATCTCATACGCAAGTGTTTGCCTGCGATTATCCTTCATTCCACGGATTGTGACCCGCAGAAGGACGACGTCGGGGCCATTCGACGGCAGTCTGCGCCGCAGCATCTCTTCGAAAAATTCGCGCGCGGTCCGGATTGACGCGCCGGCCACGATCGGCTCCGCACCGGCGAAGCCGAGGTCGATTAATAGTTTAAACTTCTCGCAGTGTCCGCGATACCTGATTGTCTTGTAGTCGAGCGCTTTCACTTTTCCGTCGAACATCCTCGTCAGGGTCGAAGTGCCGCCCGATGTGTTGAATGCCTCGAGTTTTCCGAACGGCGGAGGGAAGTCGATTTCTTCGAGATCCGCCATCGAGTCGACGCGTTGTTGTTTGCCGTCGCGGATAACTTCCGCAGGTTCAAGATATTCGTTGATCAACCCCTCGGCGGAGAACACAAGCTGGTAGTTGAGAGGGGGCTGAGGATGTTGGGGCAGGCCGCCGACGCGGATGTGGATTTCTTCCAGACCACTGAAGCGCTTCGCGCCCCCGGCCGCGACTACGGATGCAAACCCGGGGGCCAGACCGCAGTTCGGGAGAATGCAGACACCGGCGGCTTTTGCCAGAGCGTCGAGCGAGATCTGGCGGTCGACAACATCCATATTCCCGCCCAGATCGCAGAAATGGATGCCTGCAGTGATGGCAGCCTGCGTCAGGCCGAGGTTCTGCGTGTAACTGGTGGCCCCGATTGCGACGGAAACGCCCTTCATCGCCCTGATCACCTGTTCGGGAACCTGGGTGTCGAGCTGGACCGGCTCTACGTTCCCCCCGATCAGCCCCGCGACTTTTTTGGCGCGATCGGCATTGATGTCGCCGACAATGACGCGGTCGGCTCCGCCGGAGTGCGCGAGATCGTACGCAATGGCGCTCCCCATCATCCCGGCTCCGATAACGAGAGCTTTCATCCGCGATCCATCATGAAGGTGTGCATCGGCGGGCCTCCGGATGTCTGCGGCGGGAAGAGGGGCCAGTCAGGCTAAACCGAATTCCGTTAGTCCGGTTCACTTAAGGATTTCTCCCGTTTCGATGCTCCAGAACAGAAGGTCGAGCTCATCCATCGGGATGCCGATCTGGCGAGCGAAGCGCTGGAATCGGTTCTCTATAAATAGATACCGCTTTGGAGTCAGGGTTTTGGGCAGACCGCGCATGACGCGGAAGCGAACGAGATTCTTCAGGATGTGACGGTCGAGGATGGCAAGATCCCGGTGACCGATGTTCCGCAAGAAATGGGAAGCCTCTTTCCACCCGATCCCGCGGACATTCTTCACCAGCCACTCCCTCAGTTCGGCGCTGCTGCTTCCGTTTTCGAGCTGGCGGGCGACTTCTGGAAACCGCGCCTTAATCATGGCGAGGCTCCTGGCCTTCGTCTTGTGGAAGCGGATGTAGCATTCTTTCCGTTTGAGGATCGGCTCGGGATCGATGTCCCGGTGCAGAAAGTTTTGTTCCCGAAGGAGGCGAACGACTTTCCCGGCGTTGACGGCACTCGATTGAGGAGTCAGAAGGCAGTAGACGAGTTCGTAGAAATATTCGCCGGGCGGGACCTGCGAGAAATCTCTCAGCCGGCTCCGGATTGCGGCGCTTCGCGGAGCAATGAGAGACCGCAACTCCGCGGCCGAGGATGGTGGTGCGTGGATCTTCTTCATTCCGCCGACAGCGAAACTCTCAAGCCCTTGGAAACTCCGAACCTGTGGACAACACCGTCGGCTGCAAGCCGGTCGACCACCCGGATCAGCCAGGGCAATTCGCTGGACCTGAAGTCGGGCTTGATCGCTCTCCCAATCTCCGCTACGGCCAGGGATCGATCGCCCTCAACGCTTCGCAATGCCTCCACAATCCGGCCGCGCCAGAGCCGTCGCGGAATACCCTGGTATGAGGGTTCAGATTTTCTTTCGAGCGACTGCCGATGGGACACCCGCCGAATACCGCCGTTCATGAAACGTGCCGACG
>VBOC01000202.1 GCA_005877655.1 Ignavibacteria bacterium | reverse complement strand
GTGAACATCGTATTCAGGGCCGGAAATGACGTAGATGCAATCAACCGGGCACACCTCAAGGCAGACCTCGCATCCCGTGCAGCCCGCTTGGTTGATGACTGCAAGTTCTTTCGGCTTCTTTTTCCGGACGGGGGCGGCAGATTTTGCCGGCGCCTGAGATTTAGCCTGCGTTTGTTCATCCGCCATCGGCAGTTACCTTAGAAAATCGGAAAATTGTCACGTCTAAAATAAACTAAAAATCCGGCAGACATTCAAGTAAACGAGGCTCCACCTCATCCTGGATAATCTAATGAATGCCCGGCTCCGTCATCCCGCGAAGATTGAAGATTTGTTCGATCTTTTCCTTATACATCAGTCCTTTCTCGAGGACAATCTCTTTGATCGATTTACCGGACTGCAGATATTCCTTCGCAATTTCCGCCGCCTTGGCGTAACCGATATGCGGGTTGAGAACGGTGACGATACTCATACTACCCTCGGCGTACTCCCGGCAACGCTCCCGGTTTGCCGAGATTCCCTCGACGCAGAACTTCACGAAGGCATCGATCGCGTTCCTCATGATCTCAAGCTCATGGAGCAGGTTGAACGCCACCACGGTCATCATCACATTTAACTCCATCTGACCCGCTTGTGCGGAGAGAAGGACCGTCAGATCGCATCCGATGACTTGAAAGCAAACCATATTAAGCATTTCAGCCATCACCGGATTCACCTTGCCCGGCATGATCGAAGAACCCGGCTGCACGGCCGGAAGCGAAATTTCGGCAAGGCCCGTCTTCGGGCCCGAACTGAAAAGGCGCAGATCATTTGCAATTCGAATCAGGTCCTGGGCCAGGTCGCGGAGACCTCCTGAGATTTCCGTGAATGGTCTTAGGCTCTGCATCGCCTCGAAATAATCGTCTGCTATTCGAAATTCGATCTTCAACTCCTGGCTCAGCTCCTTGACCATCATCGGGCGGAATTTGGGATGCGCGTTGAGCCCCGTTCCCACAGCCGTGCCGCCGATGCCGAGTTCCTTATTGCTGTCCGCCGCCTTTTCCAGCCGCTCGCGATGCTTCCGGACATTCAGCGCATAAGCTCCGAACTCCTGACCGAGACGAATGGGGACGGCATCCTGCATGTGCGTGCGGCCTGATTTGATGATATCGTCGAATTCTTTTGCCTTTGCTGCAAAGGCTTTCTCCAGGCGGGTGAGCGATGGCAGCAGCTTTTCTGAAAGCCGTACCGCGGCCATACGAATTGCAGTCGGGCAGACGTCGTTGGTCGACTGGGCCATGTTAACGTGGTCGTTTGGATGGATGAGCGAATAGTCACCCTTTTTGCCCCCAAGATATTATGGGAGGTGCCTGCACCGGCCTGGTAGACATCTACGACGAACCACTCGCGCAATTTGCCCGCCAGGATTTCATCGGCTGCCGCAATAATCGCATCCGCCTTCTTTTGATCAAGCAAACCGAGAGACTTATTCACCTTTGCCGCCGCCCTCTTGATGTGGACGGTTGCTTCGACGTACGCGGGTTTGGGTCTCAGGCCGCTGATGGGAAAATTCTCAAGGGCGCGGTGAGTTTGGACGCCGTAATAGGCATCTGCCGGGATGCTGCGCTCGCCAAGTGAGTCTTTCTCAATCCGGACATTCATGGGGAAATCAACCGTCGTGAGTCGATGTGTCTACGATGTCATCGCGAATGATTCATCACATTCGCGAACCAATATACAAAAGGAAGAATGGACTTACAACCTGCTGGCGGGGAATTGTCCGGAATTTCAGTCTATCGGGAACGTTCTTGCACGAGGAGTAGCTCGCGGTGGAGAGAGAATCAGCGGATCTGCCTGCGTTTGTATTTCAACTTGCGGATCCAGCCGTGCTTTTGCAAATCGATCTTCCCTTTGTCTCTGATAACTGCCATCGCCTTTGGGGAGAGAGATCCTCCCTTGAGAATTGACCACCCGATGCCACGGAAGGCGCATCCCGGGGGGCGCGGAGCGAAGGGCGTATCCAACGCGGCGAGCCTGCCCGATGAAACCGCTCAAGCGGGCGATCTCTCCGTAGGAGGCCACCTTGCCGCGCGGGATGTGGCGCACGGTGGACCAGATTTCGGCAAAGATGGAGGAACGTGACGCTGCCCGAGGCATGGGATATCCTTCGATGTGCCCGGGAGTGATGACAGGTCGTCACCCCGGGACTTTCAGGAGGCTAAATGAATAACGGAGCGAGGACCAGTGTAATCGTGGACAACAGCTTGATCAATACGTGGAGTGAGGGCCCGGCCGTATCCTTGAACGGGTCCCCGACGGTATCACCCACTACCGCCGCCTTATGGGGCTCGGATTTCTTGCCGCCCAGCGCGCCCGTTTCGATATACTTCTTGGCGTTATCCCAGGCGCCGCCGCCATTATTGAGAAAAAGTGCCATAAGAATTCCCGTGATCGTTCCCACCATCAGAAAACCCCCGATCACTACTGCCCCGCTCGCACCAGTGGCCGGCTGGCCGCCGGCATAATAAATCAGACGGAACACCACCCCGACCCCCACGGTCATTCCCACGACGAGAAGTCCGGGCAGAACCATTTTCCCCAGGGCCGCCTTCGTGGCAATGTCAACACACTGTCCGTAATCGGGCTTGACAGTGCCTTTCATGATTCCCGGATTATTCTTGAATTGCTCGCGCACATTATTGATGATTGCGTAAGCGGCCTTGCCGACTGCCTTGATTGCCAGGGAAGAGAAGAGATAGACCAGGACGGCTCCCAGCATGGCACCGACGAAAACTTCGGGCTTGTTCAAATTGATCACAGGCTGGAACGACGGCATATAGTTCCGGACTTCGTCGATATACGCGCCAAAGAGGAGGAACGCCGCAAGCGCCGCCGAACCCACGGCATACCCTTTCGTAAGGGCCTTGGTCGTGTTGCCGACGGAGTCGAGCCTGTCTGTCCGCTCACGAACCTCATGCGGCTGCTGGCTCATTTCGACGATACCCCCCGCGTTATCGGTAATGGGCCCGAACGTGTCCATCGCGAGGATATAAGCGGCGGTCCCGAGCATGCCCATCGTCGCGACTGCGGTTCCGAATAATCCGGCATCCGCCATACCGGAGTGTGACCCGAGGGTGTAGGCGCCCACGATCGCGGAAGCAATCACCAAAATGGGATATCCGGTTGACTCCATGCCCACCGCCACGCCGGCGATGATATTGGTGGCAGGGCCCGTCTGAGAGGCTTCGGCGATTGATTTCACCGGCCGGTACCGGTACTCCGTATAATATTGGGTGATGTAAACGAAGGCCACCGATGTGAGAACCCCAATGACGCCGCAGAGGAAGAAGTTAAAATAATATTCGGTCCCGAGGAGCCATCGCGATGCGATAAAAAATCCGGCCATTGCAATGACCGCGGTGATAAAATACCCCCGGTTGAGCGCATGCATGGGGTCTTCATTCTCCTTCGCCCTCACCGTCATGATACCGATGATTGAAGCTATAATGCCGAAGGCGCGTGCCACGAGCGGGAAGAGGATGACGCCAAGGAGGGAAAGCTGGTTGGACATGAAGTAAGCCGTGTTGGCGCGGTATAGGCCGGCCGCGAGGATCATGGCCCCAATATTCTCCGCTGCGGTAGATTCGAACAGATCGGCGCCTCGACCGGCGCAATCTCCCACATTGTCGCCCACGAGATCCGCGATCACCGCGGGGTTTCGCGGGTCGTCTTCCGGTATTCCAGCTTCGACTTTTCCGACGAGATCAGCGCCCACATCGGCGGCTTTCGTATAAATGCCCCCGCCAAGCTGGGCAAAGAGCGCCACGAAGCTTGCACCAAATCCATATCCGACGATCAGAAGCGGAATTTTTGTCACGTCGTTCGTGACGCCGAGCGATTTGACGAGCGTGAACAGCCCGGCGACTCCCAGGAGGCTCAATGCGACGACGAAGAACCCTGAGACGGCTCCACCCCGGAGGGATGTCTGCAGGGCGTCGTTCATATTCGAGCGGGCCGCCGAGGCCGTGCGGATATTACTCCGTATTGCAACCCACATGCCCATGTAGCCGGCTGCGACCGAGCAAGCCGCGCCGAGGATGAACGATAGGGTCGTCCAAAGAGCCAGATCCGAGGCGCTTGCTGGGTCGTTCTCATTATGCGCACGAACGAACGCATAGAGAATATAGATGAGGCACGCCAGGGCGACGGCAAGAATTCCGATCGTTCTATTCTGGCGCCGGAGAAAGGCCTCGGCCCCTTGTTTGATCGCGTTGGAAATTTCGCGCATCCGGTCGGTCCCCGTGTCTCTGCGGAGAACATCGCGGATAAGATACACGGCGAACAGCAAACCGAGCAGGCTAATGCCAAAAATGAGTGTTAATTCCATAGAATGGCGCTCATCCTTTAAAATTCACGGAAACTTACCAGAATCACACGGATGCGGGCGTCGATGTAGGCACTCCCGCGCGCTGCTCCGGAAGAAAAGCGGGTGGAATCATTGACCTTACGATTACAAACCCGTAGAAGAAAAACTGAAGGGTTCAGCTTCTTCGGAAAGCGGTGCCTAAGATACCAAAAAAGAATGAAAAAGTCGAATCCGTCCGAGGGACGCTACAACAGGGACGCTACAACAGACCCGCTTCAACAGGGCCGCTACTCTCCCAAAACCTTGAGGCCTTTTGCAGCGTCCGTTGCCTGTTTGGAATTCGGGCAGTTGTCGAGAACCTTGTGGTAATACTTTTTCGCGTCGTCTTTGTTGTTGCTATTTTGATACGCCTGGGCCGCCCAGAGAAGCGCCTCGCAATCCTTTGGATTGAGCTGTAGGGCTTTTTTCAGGTAATCGGCGGAGGCGGCATATTTGGATTTGTTTGTCTTCAGGTCTGTGTCCTTCGTGGCACCGATGAGCAATCGGACTCCGATCATACGATATGCTTCGGCAAGCTGTTTATTGTACTTGCCCTCCTCTTCGTCTGCATTGCCGGCTATCCCAAGTTCGATGACTTTCTTGTAGGCCGAGATTTCCTCGGCTTCTTGCTTCAACAGGTCGTACGTCTCGGCGAGCGTGACCCAGGCCTGAACATATTCCGGCTTGAAACTGATGCTCTTCTTAATGTGCGCCAGGGCTCCGTCATACTCTTTAGTCTGCAACATCGAGACGGCGGCGTTGTAGTGAGAGGCAAACTGATAACCGGCTGAGGTATCGCAGGCGATCTTGCGATCAAACATCCTGACCGCGTCGTTCCACCGATGGAGCTGCATATAGATGGTCCCGAACTCGTAGGGGATATCGCAACGGGTTGAGTCTTTTTTCAAGGCGAGCTGATAGACGATCGCCGCGGTGTCAAATATTGTTTTTGCCTTGTAGGCTTTCGCGAGTGAAATAAGCTTCTCGATACTCAGCGACTCCAGGTTGACGTTTCGATAGGCTCTGATCGCTTCGTCGATTTTTCCCGTCTTGTTGTAACAATCCGCGAGCATCGTCTGGAGTTCGGTCTGCGATGGATCCACCTTTGTGACTTTCTCGCCCACCGGAATAAATTTATCGCAGTTGCCTGTTCCGTACAGGCAGAGCGCATACCGGACCTGGATGAGCAGCGTGTCGGGAAAGAGGAGCGACAACGCTTCGAAAATCGGCAGCGCTTCGGCAAAGCGTTTCGGCTTTGTTCTCATGTAAATGTCTCCCAGCTGGATCAGGGCGCTGCGATTCGCCGTATCGAGCCGGAGCACAGCCCGGTAGGCCTGGGCCGCTTCAGTGTATTGCCGGTTGCGTTTGTATGCATCGGCGAGCTTGAGATACATCGCGGGCTTCGTACTATCGAGGTCGGCGGCCTTCTTGTACTGATCAGCCGCCATCGCGTAAACGTGTTGTTTCGTATAGACGTCTCCCAGAAGCTCATAGATTGCCGGACTTGACGGCGCTATTTCCCTCGCCTGGAAGAGAGTTACCGATGCCTGTTCCACCGAATCAGCCTTGAGATACGCCTTGGAGAGGAGAAGATATGCCTCGAGATTCTGTTTTTCATCCTGTACGGCATCTTTGAGAGCAGAAATCGCCGCCAAATAATCCCCCCGCTCAAAGGCAGCCTTTCCCGCCTGGAACTTATTCTCTGCGAACGCTTGAACCGCGGAGACGAGAATAAAAAGGACGACAACGAGCGATATTCTTCTTCCTTTGTTCACTGCTTTTCACCTTCTCTGGTTAACTGGACAAGGCGAACCGGCATTGTCGCCGGAACGAGCCCGCTATTAAGAACAATCTTTTGACCCGGAGCCGACGTGATGAACGACACAAATCCAATTCCAACGCTGTAAAGATCGGCCTTCGAATAGATATCGATGTCGCGGGTCAACGGATAATACCCCTGGTACACATACGCCTGGATGGGTTTGAAGTACTTTCCCCGGCTCCCCAACGAGTCGGGCGCAAAAGGGTCGGAGAGTTCGAGTACCTTCACCCTCGTTTCGTTGGAATCCAGCCAGTTTAGTCCGATCATTCCAATCGCAGCCGGGTGGCTCGAGACAAACTGCATCATTTCCGGAGATGTAGCGGTGACGGCCTCCGGCTTCGCCACGTCTTCGCCGTTCAGGATCTTCGATGCAAAAACTTCATACGTCCCCGAATTCCGGCTCGGGAGGCAAAGTTCAATTGGCGAGCCTTTCGATGCACGGCCCGAACCGGGCCACCGCTCGACCCTCCCGGTGAAAATGCTGTCGAGCTCCGTGGTTCGAAGTCGCGTCGCGGAATTGGAATTATTGACGATGATCGCAATGGCGTCAATGGCCATCCTGAACTCCGAAAACTGAAGAGCGCCTTTTTGTGCAACCTGACGCTCTTCCGCATTCAGGGACCGCGAGGAGACGATCACTTTGATTGTGTCGTTGAACAATCGGGCGATCGCTTCCCGGGCATGGGCAACTTCGAGCGTTACATGGACGTCGGGATAGAGCTCTTCGAACTTTAGCTTTTCCGCCTTGATCAGAGGAGACACCGACTCTGATGCAATGACGGTAACGTGCCCCTTCGTCGGGGTTTCTTTCCGTTCCTCCTGGCAGCCGGCAAGCGCCAGGATTGCGAGAACAATCCATCCCCAACAGAATGAGCAATACCCATCGTCGCGGTCATCGTGCATGTCGTTGTCCCCTCCAGACCATCACAATTCTAAAGGATCCGTACAGGATCATCACAACCCCAAGGATGATCCGGTAATTCGCAGGAACGTATGCAGGTATCAGGAGCCCTGTCAGGATGACAATCCCCACAGTCAGAATAAGAGCCGCGGTGACGACGCTGACGACGCGGAAAATAGCCTGGGCAATAATATCCTGGCTTGTGAGGGCCATAACGGAATCCGGCTAACGGCAAATTCTCACGCAATCAGGGTCTTACTTACTCAGCTTGAACCGGAAGGGCACCGACGTCCATACGGAAACGGGCCCGTTGTTCATGATCGCCGGAGTGAACACCCATTTGTACGCCGCATCGATGGCAGGCTGGGCGAAAATTTCGGGTTCCGCCTTCAACAGGACGACTTTCTTCACCTTCCCTTCCTTGTCGACCCAGCATTTTACCTGAACCGTGCCTTCGAGTCCCGCCCGGCGGGCCATCTCCGGATATTCTGGCTGGACAATCTTGATCGGAACGGGGTACTTCTCAACCGGTACGAAATCAGGCGGTGCTTCGTCCTCGATTCTGAGATCCTGCTGGACTGCCACGTTGCCGCCTGTCCCCGTCCCCACCGAGGGAGCGGGCGCTTCCGATAGTTCCTTCTGCGTCGCGATTGTCTGCTCCGGGCTTACTTCAGCATCGGGTACCGGCACCGGAACACCCACCGTCGGCTTGGCAACCGGTACGGTCACCTGGACCTGCGGGGCTGCCTCGGTATTCGTGATCGACGGCGGAGGGCCCAGCTCGCTGTACTTCATAATCCTCACATTTAACGTCGGCTCCTCCTCTTCGGAGAAGTATTGGTACAGGTAATATCCTCCGATGACGAGAAAGTGCAGCAGGACCGCAGCTCCGAGGGCGCGGAGGGCATATTTACTGTACAGATCCCTCAATTCGCGCATGCCGTAGTGCCCGCCAACTTGCATTGCTTGTGCTGTCATTGTGTGTTCTCCTTTAAAACCTAGGATGTTGCTTTCTGCAGAAATTCCCGGTCGGCATCGAGCATCGGCGCCAGACTGAATCTGGTAATGTTGGCGAGATTCAGCTCGTCCATGATGTCGACCATGTAATGATACTTTCCCTTCCGATCGACTTTAATCAGCGTGATCAGCTTCGGGTTCTGCTGCACTTTCTGTACCATCAGCTCCCGAAGTTTCTTGAACTCGACTTTCTGCGGGGGTTCCGCTGCAACGTTCCAGTAAATCGATCCGTCTTCTTTGACGCGAAGGGTCAAAAGATTGCTCTCCGGAACCTCTACGGTCGTGTTCGACGGGGGCAGATTGATTTCCATCGTCTGCGGGCGATTCATGGTCGTTGTCAGCATGAAAAACGTCAATAGAAGAAAGGCGACATCCACCATCGGGGTCATGTCGATCCTCACCCCGAGCCGCCGCATCCTCTTATGCTTCTTCCGTTTCTTCTCGTGCCCACGCGGGGCAGAGCCGGCATCCATTCCAGCCATAGGTCGGTTCCTTTAATCCTTTTTAAGTTCCGTGATGAGGTTAAATCTTGTGATATTCGTCTTCTGCAGTACATCCATCACGTCTTCGGTGACACCAAAACCCGCTTCCTTATCACCTTTGACCACGGTGTACAGCGACGGATTCGCGATGCGTGCCTGGATGAGCAGGTTACCAAGATCCCGCGTCGTCACCTCAACGCTTCTCCGATTCTTGTTCGGCTCTCCGAAGATCTTTTCCATCATCCTCGGGGAATCAAAACCGAGAAAGATCCGATCATCCTTGCTGATGGTAATCAGCATGACCTTGGATTCCGGCAGCTTGAACGCAGAGTGCGATGCGGGCAGAACTATCTGCACCTCCTCCGGCGGCCGGAACTGCGTCGTGAGCATAAAAAAGGTCAGCAGAAGGAACGCAACGTCAACCATTGGCGTCATGTCAATCTTGACGGAAACCCTTGCTTTCTTTATTTTCGGCATTGGGTTTTGTCCTCTGGTGACTATTTTGCGCGGGTGGTCAGTGTCTGGATCACGTCGTAGCTCGCCTCATCAATCATGTACGTGAAGTTGTCGACCTTATTCACAAAGAAGTTATAGGCGACGATGCCGACGATCGCGGCAAAGAGTCCGAGGGCCGTGTTGATCAACGCTTCCGAAATTCCGATCGACAGCTGGATCGCGTCGGGGGCGCCGCCCTGGGCGGCCAGCGCCCGGAATGCCCGGATCATGCCGATGACCGTTCCGAGAAGTCCAAACATTGTGGCAATGGAGGCAATCGTCGACATGGCGATCAGATTCTTTTCCAGGATCGGCATTTCGAGGGCAGTTGCCTCTTCGATCGCGCGCTGAACCTCAGCCATCTGTTTCTCCGCCTCAAGGCTTCTGCTTTCGCGGGAGAGAACCTGATAGCGCTCGAGCCCAGCCTTGATGATGTTGGCCATCGAGCCGCGCTGTTGGTCACAGGCGGCAATCGCAGCATCGGTATCGCCCGACGCCAGACTGCGCTGCACATTTTTCAGGAACGTCGCAAGAGAGCCGCGACCCTGCGCCTTGCGAAGGGAGAGCCACCGTTCAACCACAAAGGTAACGACCATAATTGAAAGTGTGATAAGGATGGGAACAATGACACCCCCCGTGTAGACCTGTCCCATCAGATTCGTGGGCTTCTCCTTGTTTGATCCATCGCTGAAATTCCCGGGGTTGCCGAGAATGAAGATGTAGATCACGAGCGACGCCACGAGCGCCCCGACGACCAACATGATGACGAAGGTTGACTGTTT
>VBOC01000200.1:5757-9104 GCA_005877655.1 Ignavibacteria bacterium | reverse complement strand
CCGGCCGACTCGTTATCGACGGCGACGGTGAGCCGGGACCGGTTTCTTGAGCCGCAGAAGAGCGGGCAGGGTTTCGTTTATCGGGCTAGCCGCACACCGCGCGCCGGCCAATATGCGGTATGGCTCCCGATCGACGGCGATACCCTCGATGAGGGCGACTACGAGCTGAAGACCGTCATCTCCGACGGCGTCTCCACGCTGAATGGCACGTTGCCGTTCAAGGTCAGATGGATCGACAAGCCCCGTTCCCTCAGGAATATGCAGAGGGCGATCGAAGCGCTTCAATACATCGCGGGCGACAGCGTGATGGACCAGTTGAGGTCGGCATCTCCCGAGCGGCAGCGAGCCCTCGAATACTACCGCCGGGTCGACTACGCTACCGAGAATTTCGGATCTCTCCGCGAACCGGATGGGATGAAGAGCGATCGAGGCAAGGTCCATATCCTGTACGGTCCCCCGGCGAAGGTCGAGCGGATGCTCACACCGGGGACCGATCCGCGGGAGATCTGGAGCTACCCCAATCTCCGCAAGAGACTCATCTTCGTCGATGCAAGCCACCGGGGCGAGTATAAGCTTCTTGAGACGCAGTCTGAAGACAAGTAACCGTAGGCCCGCCGGATGAAGCCGTTGATTGCGATAACGATGGGGGACAAAAACGGAATCGGACCGGAGGTGATTCTTAAGAGCCTGCGAAGTCCCGCCGTGCGGAGAATCTGTTCGCCGGTTCTCGTCGGTTCGCTGGATGTCTTTGATTACTATTCTAGGAAATTGGGCCTCCCCGCCTCCCTGATACAACTGGAGAAAGTCGAGCCCTCTTCTCGCGGGATCCTGGTTCTCAATCCCGGCATCCGGGCTCTAGAAAAGGCTGGGGACCGGTATCGGCCCACCCCTGGCTCCGGGCGGGTCAAACCCGGCACGATATCGGCGGAGAGCGGGCGCGACGCCGCGACCGCCAGTCGACGCCATGGTTACCGCCCCGGTTTCGAAGGACGCGATGTTCCGTTCGGGTTACCGGTTCCCCGGGCAGACCGAAATGCTTGCGAAGCGAACGGGTGCGCGGAACGTCGCGATGATGCTGGTCGCGGGCAATCTCAGGGTGGCTCTTGCGACCGTACATCTCCCGATCAAAGACGTTTCACGCGCGCTTACGACAGCCCATATCGTGCGCAAGCTCAAGGTCGTCCACGATTCCCTCCGGGGTGATTTCGCCATTCGATCGCCCAGGATCGCGGTGCTCGGGCTCAACCCGCACGCCGGAGAGCGAGGGCACATCGGGAAAGAAGACGAGCGCCAGATCACGCCGGCGATCACCCGTGCCCGCCGGATGAAGATCCGCGCCGAGGGGCCCTTTCCGGCAGATGGTTTCTTCGGCTCCGGGGCTCACAAGGCGTACGACGCGGTGCTGGCAATGTACCACGACCAGGGGCTGATCCCGTTCAAGCTGATGGGGTTCACAACAGGCGTCAATTTCTCCGCCGGGCTGCCGATTGTCCGGACTTCCCCCGATCACGGAACTGCATTCGATATCGCCGGAAAAGGAAAGGCGGATCCAGGCAGTATGATCGCGGCGATCCGGCTCGCCGCTTCCATCGTGAACCTCGAACATCAAACGGGGCATCATGATCGGCCGAGGATGGTTCGATTCGACCATGTCTCGGTCTCGTTCGACCATCAGGTGGTCCTCTCCGACGTTGCGCTAACAGTAGGCGAGGGCGAGTTTGTCTCGGTGGTGGCAGAAACGGGCGTAAGAAAGACGACGCTCCTGCGGCTCGGGTATTTCGACCTCTTCCCCGACGATGGAACGGTCCTGGTCGGCGAATACGACACGTCGACGGTCCGCCGACGTGACATTCCGAAACTTCGCCGGACGCTGGGGATCGTCTTCCAGGACTTCCGGCTGCTCGAAGACCGGAATGTCTACGATAATGTCGCGTTCACGCTGGAGGGCACGAATGCGAAGCGTGCTGAAAGCGGGGGGCGGGTTTTAAAGGTTCTGGCGGACGTCGGACTCAGCCACAAGCGGTACAGTATGCCGCACGAGCTATCGGGCGGCGAACAGCAGAGAGTCGTCATCGCACGGGCCCTCGTCAACGATCCCCTTGTCTTGCTCGCCGACGAACCCGCCGGCAACCTCGACCTTGCGACGTCGCTCGACATCCTTCAACTCTTGAAGAACATCAACGCCCGCGGCACTGCGGTCATCCTCGCAACCCATAACTTCGAACTGGTGAGGAGATCGGAGGGCAGAATCATCAGACTCAGGGACGGGAAAGTTTCCGAAATCGCCAGGGAAACGCTGACGTAATCCGCGTCCGGGCTTCTTACTTGGAGAGCGCCTCCACGCGTTTCACCTCCGGCGCCGCTTCGAGGATCGCCCTCTCGATGCCCGCGCGGAGGGTCATCGGCGACATCGGGCAGATCGTGCACGTGCCGTGATACTTCAAGACGGCGATTCCACCCTCCCGGATTTCGATCAGCTCGATATCCCCCCCGTCTGCGTGCAGATACGGCCGGCAACCCGCCAAAGCTTTTTCAACGCGTTCCCGGGTATCCGCGGTAAGAGTGTGCTCCATCCGCCCCGCTACGCCCCCCTATACACTAATTTCGATTTCCGGCGTCCCCACGAACTGGCGGATGCTGAGCTGTGCCGCCATCGAGCGGGCGATCTGCCGGATGTGCTTCGCCTGCTCCGAGCCGGGCTCGAGGACCACGATCGGCTTCCCGGTGTCGCCACCCACGCGGATCGGAGTGTAGATCGGGATTCCTCCCAGGTAGGACGTGCCCAATTCCGCCGACGCCCTTTCGCCCCCGCCGGTCGCAAAAATGTCTTCCCGGTGGCCGCAGTCCGGGCAGACGTAATAGCTCATGTTTTCGATGATTCCGAGAATCGGAACGTTGACCTTCTCGAACATCTTGAATGCTTTCCTGACGTCGGCAAGCGCGATATCCTGGGGAGTCGTCACGATCACCGAACCCGAGAGCGGAATCGACTGCACGAGCGTCAGATGAATGTCGCCGGTCCCGGGAGGCAGGTCGAAAATCAGATAATCGAGCTCGCCCCAACTGACATCCGACATGAATTGCTTGAGGGCGCCGCTGACCATCGGCCCGCGCCAGATCACCGCCTGCATCGGGTCGACGAGAAATCCGATCGACATGACCTTGACGCCGTGCGCCGTGAGCGGAACCAGTTTTTGATCGACCACCTTCGGGCGGTCGCTGATGCCCATCATAAGCGGGATACTCGGCCCGTAAATGTCCGCGTCGATCATTCCTACGCGCGCGCCGTCGAGCGCGAGCCACACCGCTAGATTCACCGCAACCGTCGACTTGCCCACCCCGCCCTT
>VBOC01000200.1:0-5564 GCA_005877655.1 Ignavibacteria bacterium | reverse complement strand
TTTTTATAAAATTGAGCGCGACAATATCCCGGTGCAAGTCGGGATCCTTCACGAGGCGCAGTGCATCCAGTATATTCGCTTCAGTAAGAGGTTTCATCGATATTCCTTTTTATAGTGCCGATCCCTTCTTCAACTTAGCGAAACGCCGCCCGAATCTCAAATGACCCTCATTTTCCTGCCGACGCTCTCCAGGGCTTCGAGCGCCCGGTCAAGATTCCGCGTCGTGTGATCGGCCGAAACCTGGGCCCTCAGGCGCGCCTCCCCTTTCGGGACGACCGGGAACCAGAGTCCTTTGATATAAACGCCCGCCTTTAGGAGCGCGGCGCTCATATCCTGCGCAACGGCGGCGTCCCCAAGCATGATCGGCACGATGGGGTGTTCACCCTCTATAATTGTGAACCCGAGCGACTTGACCTCCTTTCGGAAATAGAGCGTGTTTCTATGCAGCCGGCCCACAATCGACCTGTCACGGTTCAGCAAGTCGAAGGCCGCCATCGCCCCGTAGACGTTGGAGGGCGGCAACGAATTCGAAAATGTGTATGGGCGCGACTTTTGCCGCAAATAGGAAATCATCGCCTCCGTGCCGCAAATGTATCCACCCGCGGCTCCGCCGATCGCCTTACCGAGCGTTCCCGTCAGGACGTCGATCTTACCGAGCGCGTTCTTCGCTTCCGGCGCTCCTCTTCCGCTCTTGCCGCACACTCCCACCCCGTGCGAATCGTCGACGAACAGCATGGCCCCGAACCGCCGCGCAAGCGCTGCAATCCTGTCGAGCGGAGCCAGGTCTCCTTCCATGCTGAAGACCCCGTCGGTGGCGATGATGCGAAAGCGATAGTCCTTGTCCCGGCCCTCTTCCAGCAGGCGCTCAAGGTCCGCCATATCGGCATGCTGGTAGATTTTCTTATCGACGAGCTCGGGCCGGCAGAGGCGCTGGCCGTCGATGATGCTCGCATGGTTCAGCCGGTCGCTGTACAGGACGTCCTTGTACACTTCCATCCCCAGTTTCTCGTTGACTATCGCCGCGAAGAAACCTTCGTTTGCCGAAAAGCATGAGGAATAAAGGATAGAGTCTTCGCAACGGAGAAACCTGGCGATTTTTTGTTCTAGCGCCCGGTGGATCGTTTGCGTCCCGCAAAGGAACCGGACGGAGGCGAGTCCATAGCCGTACTCCTTGATGCCCTTCGCTGCCGCCCGTTTGATAGCCGGGTGGTTCGACAGACCGAGATAGTTGTTCGATGCCAGCATCACGACTTTTTTTCCCGACACCTTCACAACGCCCCCTTGAGGGCCTTCGAGCGCGGTCTCGTACTTGTAGGTCTTTGTATTGCGAAGGCGGTCGAGTTCGTCGCTGATCAGGTGAAGCGTGTCCATCATGAACGTAGCCGTAATGGGCGTGAATGTATAAGTCAGGTTGCTGTCAGCGCGGCCGGAGGAGGACCTTGAGCCCGTCGCCGCTGCGGAGGGCGGCGAACCGATCTTCGAATTTTCCGAGCGGAAGGTCGTGAGTCACAAATCCGGTCGACACGAACTTTTGCGCCAGGCCCTGCTTCAAAAGCTGCCGCATCAGGTCCCATGTTTGAAAAACCCGGCGCCCGATGATGCCGTGAATCGTGACGCCGCGAAAGATCACGTCCCTGGCGAAGTCCATTTGCATCGTCCCCGAAGGCAGTCCGAGCAGCGAGATCGCGCCTCCCATCCGGACGACGCGGAAGGCGTCTTCATAGGCATTGTAGTTTCCCGACATTTCGTATACGGCATCGACTCCCGTTTTCGACGTCTCCCGCATCACCCTGTCGATGAAAGCCCTGTGTTCCTCCGGCAGCGAGACATCGAAGCACGCGTCGGCGCCGTACGCCCTGGCCAGCCGGAACCGCGTTGCAAGAAGTTTGTCGTGCGTGAAATCTGCGTGAGAAGCATCGGTCACGAAGATCGCCTTCGCCCCCTCGGCCTTGGCAACCGCGGTGGCCATCAGGCCCTGGACGCCGCAGCCCAGAACGGCGATGGTCTTGCCCCTGGCGGGAACCGATTGCACGGTGTGCGTTGCGTTTCCGAGTGCGTCCATAAACGCGATGATCTCCGGAGGAATTTCCCCATTCCGGAACAGCACGAGGTTTTCCGCCGGGACGACCAGCTCGTCGGTGAAGGCGCCGTCGTCGTGGACGCCCTTGATGACGGTATGCTGGCACACGTGCCGCTCGCCGAGCCGGCACTGGTAGCAGGTCCCGTCGGTGACGTGCATTTCCGCCGATGCATAAAAATGCTCTCCGGCAAACTCGATCAGATGCGGATCCTTCGAGAGCAGGGCTGCATCGCGCCGGGCGATAAATTTCCCCACAATGGTATCTCCTTCGCCGTGGCGGATCACCAGCCGGGCGATGATTTCTCTGGCTTCGGTTCCTGCGTCGGCCAGCCTGCCGCAAAACTCGTGGCCCAGGACGATCTTGGGTTTATCCGCCTTGAGCATCTCCCGCCGAAGCGAATCCCTTGAGTCATAAATCGCGCCGTCCGTTCCGCAGATCGCCCCGGCGACGATGCGGATCTTTGCTTCGCTGCTTTTTTTTATAACAGGCGCCGGGCACTCCTCCAACGACAGACCTTTCTTCCACTCCCTCCCCTCCGACGGCCTCTCCTTCAAGATCGCTTTCACGGCTGCGGGGTATTGGAATGATGATTGCCGCCCGGCGCCGCGGCAGGGGTCCTGACGAGGCGCGCGGCGAACGATCCATCCAGATGATGGCGGTGCGGAAAGGTCTCCACACATCCGTCCGCCACCACCGACTTATTGACAAACACCGAAGCGTCGTCAAGACGGTAATCGGGGTGTCGTTCCAGAAACGCTTTCAATTGTGAGGCATTTTCCTCCGGCTCGGTCGTGCAGGTGCTGTACACCAGCACACCGCCGGGCCTTACGAGCTCAGCGGCGCGTTCGAGGAGGTGAAGCTGCTGAGCGACCAGTCGCGGAATATCCTCGGGCTCCCGCTTCCATTTGATATCGGGTTTCTTGCGGAGTGTGCCGAGGCCGGAGCAGGGAACATCGACGATGACCCGGTCGGCGGGCGGGGTCTCGAGCTGTGTGGCATCCCCGACATGCAGCCGGACATTCGAAATCCCGAGCCTCTCGCAGTTCAGCTTGACCATATTGAGTCGGCTTTCGTACTTGTCCACGGCAAGGATTTCTCCTCGGTTGTTCATCAACTCGGCGATGAACGTCGTCTTCCCTCCCGGAGCCGCGCACATGTCGATCACGCGGTCCCCCGGCTCGGGGGCGAGCAACAAAACGGGGAGGGCGGCGCTCTCGTCCTGAATGGAGAAGAGCCCCTTCTGGAAGATGTTCATCTGGGAAATCCCCGAGAGGCTTTTCAATTTGATGAAATAATCGATGAAGCTCGAGCCCTGGTAGGTGATCTTCCCGTTGTCCAGAATCGACAGGAATTCCGCGGGGACGATTTTCAACTTGTTGATCCGCAAGGTGAGCGTGGGAATCTCGTTGTTGGCGGCGAGCAATCGTTCGAGCTCCTCGCGTTCGAAACGCTTGATCCAGCGCTTGACCATCCAAAGGGGATGCGAGAAGTAGACGGCGAGATATTGCGCGGGATCCTCCTCCTTCGGATAGTGGATCGCGTCGAGGCTTCGGATGATGTTGCGCAGCACGCCGTTGACGAGATTACCGGATCTCTCGCCGCGGATCCGCTTCATGAACTCGACGGCCTCATTGACCGCGGCATAGTGAGGCACATGGGTCAGGAAGAGAATCTGGTAGAGGGCGACGCGAAGGGTATTCTTGACGTTGACTTCTGATTTGGAAAAATTCCCGTGGGTGAAGCCGTTGAGCACCCAGTCGAGCCTGCCCTGCCACCGCATCACCCCGTGGACGATCTCGGCCAGCAGGCTCTTGTCAACGTCGGCAAGATCGGTCGACCTCAACTCCACGTCCAGAAGCTTGTCCAGATACGAGTCCGTCCGCTCGATTCGGTTCAGGATCTTGACGGCGGTGCCGCGGGGCCCGGAGTATAACGTCTGAACTTCGGCCGTCTCGCTCGTCATTCAGGCAATCCCCGCATTGCGCCGGTCGGGATCGGTGAGCAGGAAAACCGTCCGGAACAGTCTCTCATACGCTTCGCTCATCTTCACGTCTCTCCTCGCCATCACTCGCCGCGCCGTTTCGACGCTCTTGTCGAGGTTGTAGACCGTAAGGGCATTTTTCTCTCCCCACGAAAAAGACGGCACAAACTTGGGGGGAAGCCCTGCGCCGTAGAGGTTGCAGGAAATGCCGGCCACCGTGCCCGTGTCAAACATCATGTTGATGCCCGTCTTTGAGTGGTCCCCCATGGTGAGTCCCACAAATTGCAATCCCGTGTCGATCTCTTCATCCCCCAGCCGCACCCTGACATTCCCATAGGTGTTCTTGAGGTCGCTCGTATTTGTGTCCGCGCCGATATTCACCCAGCTCCCCAGGTAGGAATGTCCGAGAAATCCCTCGTGCTGTTTGTTCGAATACGACTGGATGATCGAGGCTTCCACCTCTCCCCCGACTTTGCAGCGGGCGCCAATGGAAGTCCCATGATAAATTTTTGCGCCGGCTTTAATGATCGAATGTTCCCCGATGAACACAGGGCCTTCGATGACCGCGTTCGGCATGATCGTCACGTCCCGGCCGAGAATGATCGGACCCTTCTCGGCGTCGAGGACCGCGCCCGGTTTCAGGACGCTTCCTCCGCCGAGAACGATATTTTTCCGGTTCAAAAGCTCGGCGCCGCGATAAATCTTCGGACGCGGGCCGCGCGGAGCATTCTTCGCTCGCCGGAAGTCATTCGCAATTTCATCGGCAGAGCGGCTCACAAGGTCCCATGGATACCGGGCAAACCTTCCCTCGAACGATTCCGAATGAATTCCCTGAAAATTCTGAGCCGTGATCGGTGCCCCCGGGGACCGGATAACCGAGGGAACATTCTTCGCCCTGACATACGCGGCTGCAATTTCACCGTCAGCGAGGTACGCGCGCTCTTCCGTCCGCTTTCCCCGAACGAGCCTGGCCAGGGCGCCGTCGGCCACGAGACGGCCGTTGATGAACCAGGTATCTCCCTTCGGCATCGCATTGACCGCCGCTCCCGGATGATCGTCGCGATAGCACTCGGCGAGGTCTCCGCGAAGATGCAGGGCAACCACCGGACGCGTGAAACAAGCTTCGATTTTTTCTCTGAGGCTCAAAGCGCCGCAACGGAGCTCGTAGACCGGCCGAAAATAGACGAGCGGAAGAAACGTGCGAAAGTGATGATCCTCAAAGATGCAGACTTGCATGCCAGCCTATCATAGCAAAAACGGAATCCCGGTGTGGAATTCCGTCTCTGAACGTCTTTTGAGAGCCTTGATTACGCCGTCGCGACGGCTTCCTTCGTTTTCTTGGCGTACTTTCTATTAAAGCGTTCGACGCGCCCGGCAGAGTCGACCAGCTTTTGCTTGCCCGTAAAGAAGGGATGGCACTTCGAACAGATTTCGATTTTGAGATTGCCGGCCGTGGAGCGTGTTTCGAACGTGGCGCCGCAGACGCAGGTCACGATTGACTT
>VBOC01000201.1:797-5153 GCA_005877655.1 Ignavibacteria bacterium | reverse complement strand
AGAGACTTATAGCTCGGAAAAAGTGGCGCTCGCTCCGGGCGACGCACTCATGCTCTACACCGACGGCATTTCCGAATCGCAGGACTGCGGGAGCAATCAGTACGGGGAAGAACGTCTCATGAAGTTGCTCGCAACGGCGGACTCGCTACCCGCGAGCCAATTGATAAAACGATGCCTTGAGGATGTGAAGGGCTTCCGAAACGGAAACGCCCAGAGCGACGATATGACGATGCTCGTGGTCAGGCGCCGGAAATAGGAGGATCATTCCGGCTCTACTCCGGATGGAGGTGTGCCCCAATTGTGGCCTCCCTCGCCTGCAATTGAGTCGCACCTCCGAAGACCGGACCGTTACCTGCGTTATTCTATTACCATTTCTCTCAAATCTTTCCTATATTCTTTTCGCTCGATCCGCGTCGATTGGAGGTGCAGCCGTCTTTCATCGATCCTAAACGCGGTCCAATCCGGGCGCTGAACAAACGGTTGTGACCCCAACGGCCATCTCAGACTGTCTCTGCTCAAGAACCTTTCCATCAGTGAAGGAAATTTGACCATGACCCCCTTGCTCTCGCGGACTCCCCTGCTCCCAATGACCCCCCTGCTACAAAGCCGAATCCCGGATTCTGAATCAAAATCTCGCTCATCTCATAGCAGGATTATTCTCGTCTTGCTCCTTGGACTCTTTGTCCTGCTGCCCGGCGCCCTTCTCGCCCAGCATTCGTTTAAGTACGACACCACACTCTATAATAAGATGCAGTGGAGGGAGATCGGTCCGTTTCGTGCGGGACGCTCGATCGCGGTGGCCGGGCACAAAGACCAGCCGCTGACATTTTACTTTGGCGCCACCGGCGGCGGCATTTGGAAGACCGAAGACGGCGGTAACGCCTGGTTGAACGTCTCCGACGGTTTCTTGAAGGTCGGTATCGTGGGCGCTCTTGCCGTAGCGGAATCGGATCCGAACGTCATATATGCAGGCACCGGTGAGGCATGTATCCGGGGGAATGCGATGCCGGGAGAAGGGGTTTATAAATCCGAGGACGCGGGCAAGACATGGAAGTTCATCGGGCTCAAGGATGCCCAGACAATAAGTAAAATCCGCGTCCATCCGAGGGACGAAAATCTCGTCTATGCGGCCGCGCTCGGGCACGTCTTCGGAGCGAATACGGAGCGCGGCGTCTACCGCTCGAGAGACGGCGGTAAGACGTGGCAGAAGATTCTCTTCAAGAACGACAGCACGGGCGCCGTTGACCTGGCCATCGATCCGAACAATCCGAGGATCCTGTACGCTGCGATGTGGCAGGCAGGCCGGAATCCCTGGAGCATGTCGAGCGGGGGGCGCGGAAGCGGGCTCTGGAAATCGGCCGACGGCGGAGACAACTGGACCGACCTGTCCGGGAATAAAGGAATGCCGACCGGATTGAATTGCCGTGTCGCCGGCGAAACCGAACAGGGTATGGGCAAGCATCGAAGCGGAAGAGGGAGGGTTGTTCGTAAGCGACGACGCCGGCAAAAATTGGAGTCGGGTGAATGACGACCGCCGGCTGCGGCAGCGCGCATGGTACTACTCGCATGTCTATGCAGACCCCAAGAACCCGGAGGCCATTTACATCCTCAACGTCCAGTTTCACAAGTCCATCGACGGCGGGAAAACTCTCACGAACATCTCCGTCCCGCACGGCGACAACCATGACCTCTGGATCGACCCGAACAATCCGATGAGGATGATCACGGGCAATGACGGCGGAGCGACCGTGAGTTTCAACGGCGGGCAGACCTGGACCGAGGAAGACATTCCGACCGCGCAGTTCTACCATGTTGCTCTCGACAATGATTTTCCGTATGGAGTCTACGGAGCTCAACAAGACAACAGCACAATCAAGATTTCGAGCAGGACGACCGGCTCCGGGATCGGTCGAACGGATTGGTACGGCGTCGGGGGCGGTGAGAGCGGGTACATCGCCCCGGACCCGGAAAATCCGAACATCACGTACGCCGGAAGTTACGACGGTTACCTGTCGAGATACGACCGCCGGACGAGACAGGAACAGGATGTTTCCCCCTGGCCCGACAATCCCATGGGGGGAGGGGCCAACGCCGCCAAGTACCGCTTTCAGTGGACCTACCCCATCATCGTGTCAAAATTCGATCCAAAGGTAATCTATGCTACGGCGAACAAGGTCTTCAAGACCACCAATGAAGGGATGAGCTGGGGAATCATCAGTCCCGACCTCACACGCAACGACACGACGAAATTCCGCTCTTCCGGCGGCCCGATCACGAAAGACAACACGAGCGTGGAGTACTACGGCACGATCTTCAGCTTCGCGGCATCACCGGCGAAGAAAGGCGTCCTCTGGTCGGGTTCCGACGACGGTTTGATCTATGTATCTCAGGACGACGGGGCGACATGGAAGAACGTGACGCCGTCGGAGATTCCGGCGTGGGCGCTCATCAGCATCATCGATGCGTCGCCGCATGATTCCGGAACCGCATACGTCGCCGCCACCCGGTATAAGCTCGACGATTTCAAGCCCTACATCTTAAAGACGACGAACTTCGGGGGATCGTGGAAGAAGATCGTAAAGGGGATTCCCGATAATGAGTTTGCCCATGTGGTGCGCGAAGATCCCAACAGGGAGGGGCTCCTGTATGCAGGAACCGAGCGGGGTATTTATGTATCGTTCGACGATGGAGAAAACTGGCAGCCGCTCCAGACAAATCTGCCCGTGACGCCGATTCACGATATTGCGATCCAGGCGCGTGAAAAGGATCTTGTCGTGGCGACGCACGGCCGGTCGTTCTGGATTCTCGACGACCTGACGCCTCTCTACCAGATGAACGATGAGATCGGCCGGTCAGATGTCCACCTCTTCCGGCCGCGCGATGCATACCGGATGGAAGGGGGCTCCTTCGATCGCCCGGGCGCAGCGGTTGGCAAGAACGCGCCAAACGGTGTGCTCGTGTTGTACTATTTGAAGCACAAACCTGGGGAGAAGGATTCTGTGAAACTGGAATTTCTGGATCAGAAGGGCGACGTGATCAAAACCTTTACCCACCGGGAAGAGAAGAAGGACGCGAGTCAAGGGGAAGCACCCGGCGGCGCGGCTCCGGAAGAAGGTCCAAACATCCCTGCAGATTCGGGAATGAACCGGTTTGTCTGGGACATGCGCTACGCGGATGCCGTCAAGGTTCCGGGCGCCATCCTCTGGGGTGGATCGTTAGAGGGCCCCATCGCAATTCCCGGCAACTATCAGGTGCGTCTCAGGCACGGTGTGAAAAACTGGACCCAGCAATTTGCAATCAGGAAGAATCCCCTTCTCAGCACTACGGCGGACGATTTTAAGGAGCAGTTCGATTTTCTGATTAAAATCCGCGACAAGATATCGGCGGCCCATGAGGCGGTCAACACGATCCGGGATATCCGCAGACAAACCGAAGATTTGGTGAAGCGCCTGGAGAAACACCCGTCGAAGAAGGTCGTGGCCGACTCCGCGAAACGGATCAACGACCAGCTCAAGAGCGTCGAAGAGGAGCTCGTGCAGGTGAAAATCAAGAGCGGCCAGGACGCTCTGAATTATCCGATCAGGCTCAACGACAAGCTGGCGTCGTTATCGAACGTTGTCGGCAGCGCCGACTCGAAGCCGACCAGGCAGTCGTACGATGTCTTTGCCGAGCTGGCGGCAAAGGTCGACGCTCAGCTTGCGCGCTACAATCGCATTCTGGAAGCTGGTCTCGCGGCGTTCAACCGTGAGGTCAAAAGCCTGGATATCCCCGCGGTAATCGTGAAACCGCCGGAGACGCAGGTTGGCGCACGGCAGAACTAGAGCGTTTGAACATCGAACGGGGCGTCATTCGCCGAGAAAACCTGCATCATCAAGAAAACTTGCATCACCGAGAAAACATGCTGAAGTACCAAGTGCTCTCCGGTCATCGGGGACTTGATTTGGATCGGCCTTTTCGAGAGAGCCTCAGGTGCGTGTAGCTGTCGTCCAGACAAACCCAGTCTTTGGGGAAGTTTCCTCGAACGTAGCCGGGGCATTGGACTTGATGGTGACATCCTCGGCCGATCTTTACGTCCTGCCCGAGCTTTTTAATACGGGCTATAACTTCGTCGATCGGCGTGAAGCGGATCAACTTGCTGAAACAACCACAGGATCAACATTCCAGGCTATCGCCGAGTTCGCAAGGAAGAAAAAAGCCTACGTGGCTTACGGTTTTGCCGAGAGAGCCGATCGGATTTACAATTCGGCTGTTCTGGCGGGTCCGTCCGGGCTCATCGGAGTCTATCGGAAGGTTCACCTCTATAATAGAGAGAACCTCTTCTTTGCCCCGGGAAATCTGGGCTTTCCGGTCTTCGAT
>VBOC01000201.1:0-586 GCA_005877655.1 Ignavibacteria bacterium | reverse complement strand
CTCTCCGCAGGGGGAGATACTCGCGCGTCTCGGTGAGGATGCGGCGGGCATTGCGGTCGCGGAGGTCGACCTTACGCTTGCCTCAAATAAGAAAATCAATCAATACAACGATCTTTTCGGGGGAAGGAAGGTCGAACAGTATCAGATCGACTGAATTTCAGGTAGCGTATGAGTGATCGGCGGCAGCGTATTAGTTGCCGGCCGGCTTGACTTTCAGCTTATTGTTTTGTACGATAAGCCCGGATTGTTCGACTAGTTCACTATTTGAGCCACTTCCAGCGGAGGAAGTATGAGCAAGAAAATCTGGATCGGTTTTATCGTCGTTTACATCGTCATGCAGGTCATCGATTTTCTCATCCACGGTCTTCTGCTGAATTCGACTTACGAAGCGATACGGAGCGCGTTTCCGGGAATCTATCGCACCCCGGAAGATCAAAAAATCTGGATTTTCTGGATCATCGGTCTTTTCTTTGCGTACTTTTTTGTTTTCATCTTCTCGAAGGGATACGAAGGGAAGGGGATAGGGGAAGGGTTGCGCTACGGCTTCTACATTGCGTTGATGATGGCGCTGCCCGCCGCTTTTGCG
>VBOC01000198.1:11636-12519 GCA_005877655.1 Ignavibacteria bacterium | reverse complement strand
GGACAATCGATACAGCACGAGTCACATCGTGTCGCACAGCGAGCAGTCCTTGACATCAAATGTCATTGATAAGCCTCATGAAATAATGCAGTTGGCTGATAAAGCTCAAGTGATTGGCATTGATGAAGCCCAGTTCTTCCCGCCCGAGCTGGTTGAAATCTGCGATCGGCTCGCCAACATGGGGAAGAGGGTAATCGCCGCCGGTCTCGACCAGGACTATCGAGGGAGGCCTTTCGGCCCCATCCCAAACCTTCTTGCTGTGGCGGAATACATCACCAAAACTCTGGCAATCTGTATGGTTTGCGGAAACCCTGCAGACAAAACTCAGCGGATCACGAAGCAGCAGGAACTCGTCGTTGTGGGAGCACGAGATGTTTATGAGGCCCGGTGCCGGAAATGCTTTGTCCCGCCGGTCTACGGTGAAATCCTGAAGGATTGAATATGAGATCTTCACGCTTCGCCGCAGCGATGCTCGCAGTGGCTATTATGCTCCCGGAAGGTTGCCAGAAGAGGGATGGTACGAAATCGGGCGGCGCGACCGTAGGGCTCGTGTTCGACGTTGGAGGCCGCGGTGACAAGTCATTCAACGACGCTGCCTATCGCGGCCTCGAACTCGCCAGGAAGGAGCTGGGAGTCAACTCAGAGTACCTCGAGCCGGGACCGGGAGCAGACCGTGAAGCGGCCCTCCGCCAGTTCGCCAGCCGGCCGGATATCACTCTCATCCTCGGAATCGGCTTCATCTTTACGGACGACATCACGAACGTCGCCCGCGAGTTCCCGGAGAAGAAATTTGCGTGCATCGATTATACCTTCGATCCTGCAAAACCCCTCCCTTCCAATCGCGTGGCGCTTGAATTCAAGGAGGAGGAGGGATCCTTCCTTG
>VBOC01000198.1:0-11555 GCA_005877655.1 Ignavibacteria bacterium | reverse complement strand
GCGGGGTACCTGGCCGGTGTGAAATACGCCGATCCGGATTGCGAAGTGCTCGTCGCCTACGCCGGGATCACCGGGGACGCCTTCAAGAACCCCGAGAAGGGAAAGGAGCTCGCGTTGGGTCAGTATGAGCGCGGAGCCGATATCATCTATCACGCTGCCGGTGTTACCGGCCTCGGCGTGTTTGAGGCGGCGAGAGAAAAGCACAAGCTGGCGGTCGGCGTCGATTCTGATCAATATCTTGAGGCGCCCGGGACCGTCCTTACCAGTATGATCAAAGTCGTCGATCATGCAGTCTACGAAACGATCCGCTCGGTAAAAGAAGGAACGTTTCAGGGCGGCCGCGTCGTTCTCTTCGACGTGCGCAGCAAGGGAGTAGATTACGTCTACGACGAGCATAACAGAGCGCTCATCCCCGACAGCATCCATGCCAAAGTGGAGGACGTTCGAAAGAAGATCATTTCAGGCGAGATCAAGGCTCCGAATCAATAATTTTCCCCCACAAGGAACCCGCCGCCGCCGTGTACGTTGTTGAACTGAAGGAAATCACAAAGGCCTTTGGCGGCGTGAAGGCGAATGACCAAGTCACCGTTCGCGTGCGCAAAGGCGACATCCATGCGCTGGTCGGCGAGAACGGCGCGGGCAAATCCACCCTGATGAAAATTCTCTATGGCATGGTAGAGCCGGACGAGGGATCAATCAGCTTCGAAGGCAGGGAGGTGAGAATCGAGTCCCCCCGAACGGCAATTGCGCTTGGAATCGGAATGGTGCACCAGCATTTCATGCTGATTCCAAGGTTCACCGTCGCCGAGAACATCATTCTCGGATCCGAACCCTCCCGCCGCTGGGGCGGGTTGGATCTGGGCCGGGCGGCACGGGAGATCGAACAGCTTTCGCAAGCATACCGCATTGACGTCGATTTCCGGGCAAGAATCGAAACGCTCTCGGTGGGCATGCAACAGCGCGTTGAGATTCTCAAGATCCTGTACCGCAAGGCGGAGCTTCTGATTCTCGATGAACCAACCCCCGTTCATCCGGCGCTTGAAGAAGCAGGGAAAAACCGTTATACTCATCACACATAAGCTGAACGAGGTCATGACGATTAGCGACCGAGTCACGGTCATGCGCCGCGGGAGCGTCGTAGGAGAATTGGAAACTGCGTCAACCTCCGCCCGGGAAATCGCCCGCATGATGGTGGGAGACGACGTCGGCCAGCCGGTCCAGAAGGTCCCGCGCGGTGGAGGCGAGACGGTCGTCAATGTCGAGCATCTGTCCGTGCTGAACGACCGCCTGCTCCCGGCCGTGCGCGACGTCTCGTTTACTATCGATCAAGGTGAGATCCTCGGCATCGCGGCGGTCGAAGGGAACGGCCAGTCTGAGCTGGTACAGGCCATCACGGGGTTAAGGCGATTCATAAACGGCCGCGTGGTTGTCAGATCGGGGAACGCGTCGGACCGCCTTTCGACGCGAGCGCTCGCCCATATACCGGAAGACCGGATTAAGTTCGGCATCGTGCTCGGCTTCACGGTCCTGGAAAACCTCATCCTCGGGAGGCACCGAGAGCCTGAGTTCTCGCGGCTCATGCTTCTTGACCGGGCGAAGATCGACGAACATGCGGAGCGAATCATCGAGGGGTTCGACATCCGGCCGCGGCGGAAGGACCTTCCGGTGAAGTCGCTCTCCGGAGGGAACCAGCAGAAAGTCGTCGTCGGGCGGGAGCTGTCGAAGGACGCAGCACTCATCGTGGCGAGCCAGCCGACCCGCGGTCTCGACATCAGAGCGATTGACTTCGTGCACAGCGCAATCATCAGGGAGCGAAACCGGGGGAAGGCCATCCTTCTTCTCTCTTCCGATTTGACGGAGTTGCTCGAGTTAGCCGATCGCATCGCCGTCATGTACGAGGGCCGCCTCAACGGCATCTTTCATACTTCTGAAACCAACGAACGTGAGCTCGGCCTGTATATGACGGGATTCCAGAAGCACCGCGGGCTTGAGGCTGCCCAGAGTTAATTTTTATCCCCTCGCCGGTCCGGCTGTCGCATCGGCGGTCTCGTTCGCCATCGGCGCACTGCTTATTCTCGCGATCGGCCGGAGCCCCGTCGACGTCTATGGCCTGTTCTTCTCTCAGACCTTCGGCAACTCTTACGTCCTCGGCCAGGTGCTCTTCCGGGCCACGCCCCTGATGTTCACAGGTCTTGCAGCCGCGATCAGCTTTCGGGGCGGCCTGTTCAACATCGGCGCCGAAGGACAACTGACCGTCGGGGCGTTCCTAACAGCCCTCGTCGGCTGTTCAGGGCACTGGATTCCTTCGGGATTGCTCATGCCCGCTGCGCTCGTCGCGGGGAGCGCGGGAGGGGCGCTCTGGGGAGCGATTCCGGGATTTCTCAAGGCCCGCTTCGGGGCGCACGAGGTCATCAATACCATCATGATGAATTTCATAGGTACTGCCCTCGTGAGCTACCTGGTAACCAACGTATTCCTTGTTCCGGCCACGGTCCACACTCCCGCCATCGCCAGGGCCGCGGAAATTCCCCGCCTCGACCTCCTGACCGGGGCGTTCCAGGGGGCCCCGGTGAACCTGAGCCTGCTGCTGGCCCTCTGCGTCTGCTACGCGAGTTATATCTTTCTTTGGAAATCGCGTCCTGGCTACGAGCTTCGCGCCACGGGGCTCAGCAGGAATGCCGCCGCCTATGCGGGCATCGATGTGGCCAGGCAAACTGTGCTTGTGCTGGCTGTCTCCGGCGGGCTTGCGGGGCTGGTTGGAAGCAACTTTGTTCTCGGATACAAGCATTACTTTGAGCTGGGTTTTTCCGAGAACGTCGGATTTATCGGCATCGCCGTCGCCCTGCTCGCGAAGAATCACCCGTTGGGCATCATCGCAACTTCGCTGTTTTTTGGGATCCTCGGATATGGAAGCCTCACAATTAACACGGTTGTCCCCAAGGAACTGGCAAACATTCTCGAGGCGATCATGATCATGTTTGTGATCGTCCTTTCCCGGCTTGTCGATCGCTGGATGCTTGCCGTCCAGCAGAAGTCGGCCGCGTGATGGACGCCCTCTTCACCCTCGCCTTCTTGACTCAGATCGCCCGCATCTCGATTCCGTACGCTCTTCCGGCGCTCGGTGCCACATTCAGCGAACGGGGAGGCGTCGTAAATATCGCGCTTGAGGGGATTCTGCTCGTCTCCGCGTTCGCGACCACCGCTGCGGCATTTGTTACCGGAAGCCCGATGTTTGGAATTCTCTGCGGGGTGATTTGCGTGACTCTGAAGGCCGACCAGATCGTGAGCGGGATTGCGGTCAATCTGTTCGCGGTCGGCATAACAAAGTTTTCATGCCAGTTGCTCTTCAACAGCTCGAGCAATTCGGCCCGCATTGCCGGCATCGAACAGTGGAGCTTCCTTGCAGCAGTGCCTGTGCTGAAAAATCCCTTTTTGATTACTACCGGTTTACTCGTGGTCGCATCGCACATCCTGCTCTTCCGCACGAAATTCGGCCTGCGGCTCAGAGCCGTCGGCGAGCATCCCGAGGCGGCGGACAGCCTCGGAGTCAACGTGGCGCGATTGCGCTACGCGGGCCTCATCATGTGCGGCGGCCTTACGGGTCTTGCGGGCGCCTGGCTTGCCGTCGATCAGCACAGTTTCACCGACGGTATGTCTGCCGGGCGGGGGTTCATTGCTCTGGCGGCTATGATCATCGGCAAATGGACTCCGATCGGGGCCCTCTCCGCCGCCCTGTTGTTCGGATTTGCTGAAAGCCTGACGATCCAGCTCGAATCGGCCTCCCGCTATCTGCAGTTGGTCCAGATGATTCCCTATCTCCTCACGATGATCGTCCTCGCCGGATTCATCGGACGTTCGACGGCACCGGCGTCCGTCGGGATACCCTATGAAAAAGAAGCGATCTAGTCCTCTTGTGAGCGTGCGCGACATCGACGCCCGGATCGACACATCCGCCGCGCACCTCAGGTCCCGGCTGAAGCACAGACCGAAGATCGGCATCATTCTCGGCTCGGGGCTTGGAGAATTCGGCGACGGGCTCCGGGCGAGCCAGGTCGTGCCGATCGATACTGTCCCTAATTATCCCCGCGCGACGGTCGAGGGCCACGTCGGAACAATTGTCGCCGGAAAGCTCAGCGGCGTCTCGCTTCTGGTCTTCCAGGGACGCGTACATCTGTATGAATCGGGAGATCTCGATTCGGTGCTTTACCCGATCCGGATCGCCCACCGGCTTGGAATCAAGATTCTCCTTTTGACGAATGCCGCCGGGGGGCTCCACATGAACTTCCGCCCCGCTGACCTGATGATCATTACAGACCAGATTAACCTCACGTTCGAGAACCCGATAAAACATCTCCGGCGTCCCTCGCGCGGCGGCGACCTCTATGACCCGGAGATTCGGGACATCATGAGGGCCGTCGGCCGGGAATCGAACATCGAGTTACGTCAGGGGATCTATTGCGGGATCAAGGGGCCGAGTTACGAGACAGTGGCCGAAGTGGAGATGATCCGCCGGATCGGGGGCGATGCCATCGGCATGTCGACGGTCAATGAGGTCTCACTGGCGCACGCGCTCGGGATACGCCTCGGCGGGATCTCCTGCATTACAAATCTCGCCACAGGGATCGCGGCCGACAAACTGACGCACAGGGAAGTTACGGAGGTTGCGGCCCTTGTAAAAGAGCCTCTGCAATCCCTCCTGACCGGGGTTGTTCAGAAGATCGGAACGAGGTAACGCCCCCCTAACGGGTCTCCCGGAGGGTCCAGACGTAGTCGCGGAGAGCGCGAATCTGTTCGCGCGCATTGCCCCCGAGGATCGACGAATCCGACGCCTGCATATCGGGAAAGTAATTCGGCATCCTCGTTCCGGGCTGAATTGAATCGGGGCGTGCAATCCAGTCGAGGATCCAATCCGGCTTGAGCCTCTCCTTTGCCAGGGCCAGGTTTGGGGCGAGATCTGCCGGGCTCTTCCCTTCCGGGATCTTCCCCGTATAGTGGCAGCTGAGGCACTGGTAATCCTCGAACAGTTTCTTGCCGTTCACCACATATTTCTCATCGAGCGGGATTGCCCGGTAATCCCGCAGCTCCATCTCCCGCTTGTGAAGAGCAAGAAAGTACCGTTGAACGATTCCGATTTCGTCGTCCGTAAGGGTGAACGTCGGCATTCGTATTTTAAGCCATGGGCGAATTGGCGTCGGCCCCGTCAGGAAATTGTGTAACCAGGGTTCCTGAACCTTCGATCCCTCCGGAAGCAGAAACGGCGGTGCAAAGCCTTCATCGTCCAGCGTGGCCTTGATTGCTCCGCCCACCTCTTCGATCTGGTGACAATTGATGCAGTTGTAATAGTGTGTCAGCTTCCGCCCCGCCTCGATAGTCTGGAGACTCTTGTCGAAGCTGTCGGCGAAGGCGAACACGGGCATTTTTGAAATGATGCGGTCCGTCGTGTAGATCCGCGAATCCTTCAGTTTCCCGAAAACCCAGTCGTCCCATGTATGCGGAACCTTTGAGTCTCCGTAGTCAAGCTCGTCCACCCGCTTGCGGCCGAAGTTTGAAAGCGACACGCTGACGCGGCCCTCTTTTTCCATCCCTTTTATCGTGTGGCAGCCCGAGCAACCGAAGTCGCGGATGAGCTTGTCACCGCGCTTGATCAGATCGGGAGCATCCAGCGTGAGAACCTTCTTTTCAAAATGACGGTCGTCCTTGAGAGTGATCAGGTAGGCAACAATATCGCGCGCCTCCTGGTCGGTGAGGCGGAGACTCGGCATCCGGGTGGTAGGCCTGAAGCTTCGGGGGTTCTTGATCCATTCAAAGATCCAGTCGGGGTCAAGCTTGCTGCCAGCCCGGGTCAGTTCCGGCGCGATGTCGTAGGAAAATCCGCGCGCCTGCCGCATCCGGATATCGTCGCCGACCACATGGCAACCCTTGCATCCGATCGTTCCTACAAGCTCCTTCCCCCGCGCGGCGTCTCCCCCGGCGCTGATCCCCTTCCGCACCTGGAAAGGCCCTTCCTTTCCCGCGCTCCACAGGTATGAGGTGATCGCCGCCGCCTCGTCTTCGGTGAACCGGAAGTTCGGCATACGGGTGTGGGGGTTGTAGTCCTTCGGGTTGCGCACCCAGCGGAAAATCCAGTCGGGCTTCTCCTTGACACTGAGCTGGTTCAGTTCGGGCCCGATCTTCGCCAGATCGAGGAAACCCTTGACCTCATGACAGCCGAAACAACCCGACTCCGCGAGCATCTGCTTGCCTGTATTCAGGCGGTCGGCCTCCTTGACATACGATTCGTTCCCATGGCAACCCGTGCAGGAGGCGTACACCTCTTTCCCGCTGAGCAGAGGCCACTCCCAGTACTTATCGGCGTCTCCGTGGGCGAATCCGGCCGTCAGAGCGGCGCCCTGGCCGCGGTGGCACGGAGTGCAGCCGAAAGACTCCGGCTTGTGTATCTTCAGCAGCTCGGGAACTGGGTGCCTGGTGAACGGCTGGGGTGCATCCGCCATGACGTCGTCCTTCCAACCGGCATGGCAGGTCTGGCATCGATCAATGCGCGCTTTTGGAATTCCAAAGTTCGAGCGATCGAAGTTGTTGATGATTACCTGTTTGATGAGAATGGGCGAAGTTTTCGCCTTCTCGATCTTGGAATTCGCGAGCTCGATCTCTTTGTAAAGATCCTTGATCGAGGACTGAATCGCCTTCACGTCGTTCTTGTAGCCGTTCACGATCTTCGCGAGCGAATCATGCCGGGAGGTGAGCTCATCGACCCTGGCGTTGTACTTTGCCATCAGAGCGGTCAGCTCCTGCACCTTGCTGCGGTACCCGGGATCCTCCTTGCCTTCGTGGATCGACTTCTTCCAGAAATAATACGCCTCATCCGCCCGGCTCTTCGCGAACGTAAAATCCCTGTTCGCGTCGAGCAACACTTCCTCGAGGCTGTCGACCTCCTTCTGAATCGCCCGGGCCTCGGGCGAGACCAGTCTGTCCTGGGCCTCTTTCAACTGGGCGCTCAGCCGGAGGAAGGAGGACGAGTCGAAGGCGGCCTGAGCATCCTTCAGGCGCTGCTGCCACTTCTCGATGCTCAGAACTAGGTACTGATCCTGCTCTTCTTTCCAGGGCCGCCGGGTCGTTACCTCGTCGAGAACGGACCACATCGTACCCAGAAAGAGGAGGGCGGACATGATGAAGTATACCCTTCCGTAATCGCGCGTTTCGATGGGGGTCTCCGCCCGGGCGGCGAAGAAGCTAAGCGGTCCTTTCATACCGTGCGGTCAGCGGTCCAGTGTCAGATATTGAACCAGGGGGTAACCAGGATGTACTTGATATTGAACCCGATGCGCAGGATCATTTTGATCGGGAGGGCGGTCATCGTCAGAAAGAGGAAGGCCACGATATTGTAGCGCAGGAAACCGAGCTTTTTTATCAGATCTGAGTTTCTCTTTTTCAGCCAGTAGGCCCCGATCAGGGAGTAGTACCCAAGAATAACAGCCGACCCGAATACGATGGCCGCGGGATTAAGGCTGTAATCCGCCCTCCGGGTATGGATACCGAACACTTCGGAAAGATCGACGTTGGTAAGCGCCACGACGCGGTGAGTATCCCATTCTTCCCAGGGGAAAAAGAGATACCAGCCGGGGCCGCGCCAGAAGGTGCCGAGATTGATCAGGGAAACCCAAAGGATCAGAAACCCGACGCAAAAAGTGATGATTGAGAACTTGCGCTCTTTGAACGTGTAGTAACCGTTCCCTTTCTCGTTAATGTCGATGTACGGAATCGCCATCAGGCCCACGATGATCAGGCTCGGCATGACGACGCCGGCGATCCACGGATCAAAGTAAACAAGCATTTCCTGCAACCCGAGAAAGTACCATGGCGCCTTCGAGGGATTCGGCGTCAGCGTGGGGTTCGCGGCTTCTTCGAGCGGCGCGTCGATGAGAAAGGACCAGAACACAAGGATGACCATCACAAACAGCGAGGCGAGAAATTCAACCCGCACCAGATTCGGCCACACCTGGATTTTCTCGCTTAATCGGGCTTCGTCAAGGTATCCCTGGCGGTCATTTTTCAACGCCTTGTGGAACGCCCACCAGGTATAGACGATCACGAACACCAAGAGCGCCACGATCGGGATGTTATCCGGTTTTCGAACGAGCTCCCAGACGTGATTCATGCTTGCACGATAGGTTCAGTTATTCGCGATCATTTGAGACCGGGCCGGAAATACCTCCGTCCTTCCGGATCCTCCAGAAATGGACCGCCATGAAGATCGAGGCGATGAGCGGGAGGAAGATGCAGTGGCCCACATAGAAACGAAGAAGCGTCGGCGGCCCGACCTGCGTGCCGCCCAGGAGCACGAAGCGAACATCATTGTCGATACGCATGCCGAGCTGCGGGCCGAACGGTCCCTGGTGCCCGAGAAAGGGCGTGGCGCGAGCCATGTTTGTGCCCACGGTGACCGCCCAGATGGCCAGTTGGTCCCATGGAAGAAGATAGCCCGTGAAGCTGAGCAACAGGGTCAACACGAGAAGGAGAACCCCCACGACCCAATTGAACTGCCGGGGAGCCTTGTACGATCCGGTCAGAAAGACTCTGAACATGTGCAGCATGACGGTGATGACCATGGCATGCGCAGACCACCGGTGCATGTTGCGGATCAAAGGACCGAAGGCAACATCGTTCATGAGGTATTTCATGTCCTCATACGCGTACTCCGCCGCCGGACGGTAATAAAACATGAGGATCACGCCGGTCACCGTCAAGACAATGAACAGGAGAAAGGTTATCCCTCCCATCCCCCACGTATACCCGATGTTGGTAGCGTGGCGCGGGATCCGCACCGGATGGAGATGAAGGAAAACGTTGTCGACGATCTGGAGGGCACGGTTCCTGTTCGTGTCCTGATAGTTGTGACGGAAGATCGACTTCCAGACTTCCGTCTGCTGCAGCTTTTCCCGTATTTTTAGCATCGCTTCTCCATTCCCGCGACTCAGCTATACTTCAGAAACGCTTCAGGCTTGACCCAGTCCCCGTTTTCAAAGAGGAACTTGATGTTGCGGTCGATCAGGATCTGGCCGTCGTCCGCCAATGCGATCCTAAGGCGTTCAAGGGGGCGGGGGGCCGGTCCTTCAAAATTAATCCCGCTGCGCCGGAAACCGCTCCCGTGACACGGACACTTGAATTTGTTCTCGGCCTCAAGCCATCGGGGTGTGCACCCCAGGTGCGTACAGATGGCCGACAGAGCGTAAAACCCCTCCGAATCACGGATGATCCAGACCCGGTAGTCATCCTTGTACTTCTCGCTCACCTCACCGACGATGTAGTCCTGCGGGAAACCGGCCTTGAACGCCGAGGGCGGTTCATACAGAATACGCGGAAACATCATCCGCAGTGTGCCGATCGTGGAAGTCGCAAGAAACACGAAAAAAGCGGCCCATCCCGCCAGGGAGAAGAAATTTCGACGGCTGATACGCCAGATGCCGAGGTCATGTTCGGGGGGTTTGTCCTGCTTCGGTTTCTTGATCGCTCCCGAGGCAACGGGAGGTTTCGATTGCGGCGGCGCGACAGCAGGCGGCGATGTTGAGCTGGAAACGACCGGTGGGTTACCGGCCTGTGGGAGAGTTTTGTTCTCGGTCCCGGGACCGCTGGGGTTATCCATTACGCCAATGATGAGTTTTCAGATACCCTTGATCGAGCGCAAAAAATATAGCAAAAAAATTGCTTTGTGTCAAACGATGATGGTTTGCTTCTCTTGGATTGAAAGAGTATATTTCGCAGAATTCTTCAACAACAGTCCCCCGGAAATGGCCGACTCACAGTGGGTTGATTTCGAAAAGCTTCCTCACGCCGAAGGGAGCTTCTCCAGACTCTTTGACGACTACATCGGCCAGTTCCAGAAGGTGCGCCAGTACTTCGAAGCAGACTTTCATTCTCTCCAGAATTTTCCCGCCCATGCCGAGCAGATCGCGCGTCAGGCGAAGCACCGCTCGGTCGTCGCCGATGTCCTTATCGACCAAAACCGGCAGATGGGCGCGCCGGAGAAGACCCTCGAGAATGCGCGGCGGCTCGGCGATCCCAAATCCTTTGCGATTGTGACCGGACAGCAGGTCGGAATCCTCGGCGGCCCCCTGTACACAATCTATAAGACCGTCACCGCCCTGAAGCTCGCCGAACGGCTTGCATCCTCCTACCCCGAGTACCACTTCGTACCCGTCTTCTGGCTGGAGGGCGAGGACCATGACTTCGCAGAAATCAACAAGGTCAGCGTCCTGAACGCCGATCACGCTCCGGTGGAGATCGAGTACGTGCCGAAGGCAAAGCAGATCCTGAAAAACCCCGGCGCCGTCGGCGAGATTCAACTCAACAGCACTCTCGACCATTTTTTCGAGCAGCTTCAGCGGACGCTCCCGAATTCGGAATTCAAGGCATCCCTTCTTTCCATGCTGAAAGCGGCGTATACCCCCTCTTCCACGCTCAACACTTCGTTCTCCCGCTTCATGGGCACGCTGTTCCAGGACGCCGGCCTCGTCTTCATTTCATCCAACGATCGCCGGCTGAAGGAACTGCTTGTCCCGATCTTCCTCAAGGAACTCCAGGACTATCCCAAGGTTTCGCAGCTGATCATCCAGCGAAGCGCCGAACTGGAGGAGCGGTATCACGCACAGATCAAGACGAAGGCGATGAATCTCTTCATGTTTTTCAAGGGGGGGAGATACTTCATCGAGCCGCGGGAGCATGACTTCAGCCTCAAGGGGACGCGCCAGTATTTTCAGAAGGAGGAGCTCCTCAAGATCGTCACCGAGACTCCCGAGCTCATCAGCCCGAACGTTGCGCTGCGCCCGATCTGCCAGGACACGCTTCTCCCCACGCTGGCGTACGTCGGGGGACCGTCGGAGATTGCCTATTTTGCCCAGCTAAAACCGGTGTATGCCTATTTTGACCTCACGATGCCGATCATCTACCCGCGGGCCAGCGTCACTATTTACGAGCAGAAATTCGAGCGTATCCTGGAGAAGTATCAGCTCGAGTTGCTTGAATTCTTCGGAGACCCGGAGAAAGTCAGCCGTAAGGTCGTCGAGCTGATCTCCGAAGTCAAAATCGACGAGATGTTCAACGATGCCGTGAAGCGGACGAACGAGCTGATGGCGGAAATGAAATACGGGTTGAACTATATCGATTCAACGCTCATGGGGCCGCTCGAAGCGACGCGAGCGAAGATCGAATCACACTTGGTCGTGCTGAAGGAGAAGGTTATCGAGGCGCAGAAGCGAAAACACGAGATCGCCCTCAGGCAGGTGAGGAAAGTGATCGACAGCATCGTTCCGAAGGGGAATCTTCAGGAGCGTGTGCTCAGCATCGTCTACTTTATGAATAAGTACGGGCTCGATTTTGTCCAACGGCTCAGGAACGACGTCGAAATCGACCGTTTCAAGCACCAGATCCTCAACGTGTAAGGAACCTCGAAGAGGTTTACGATCCTGACGGTTCTTCCAGGATGAGCGGCGTGCCGTCCATTTCGATCGGTACAGGAATTCCCATGATTCTGAGGATCGTGGGTGCGATATCGGCAAGTT
>VBOC01000199.1:2898-7052 GCA_005877655.1 Ignavibacteria bacterium | reverse complement strand
CAGCGCGCGCGAAGGATGGAGCACATAAAGAAATAGCTCCGAATAATTCGGGGCCTGGAAGGCGCGGTTGAAGGTGAGTCGAAAACTGTGGCCGTGATCCGGCGTCCAGACCAGGGCTGCCTTGGGTGAAAACTGACCCGCATAAAGCGTACTCCGGTCCCACCGGGATGCGGCAACGGCCTTTATATGGTCTGAAAACCGGTATTCGATCTGGGCGTACAGGCCGCTCACATTGTCTTTATGGTCATCGAGCATGAGCGTTCCGCGGGTATCTATCGTCTGATACCGGTACGACAGACCCGCCGTCATGAAAAGTTTGTCATTGAACGGCGAGAAGTGATATTGGAAGTCGCCTTGTAAAGTAAGGGACCGTTCGTGGAGCGGCAGGCCGGTGGAGAGAGAATACTGGGGCTCGCGTGAATCCCGGCCGCTTGCCCAGAGTTGGGCGCTCGAATGATCATCAGAGTAATTCACTCTGCCCCAGGGCTTGAGCGCGCGGGTCACCTGAACTCTTCCGATTCCGGTGATGTACACTTCGTTCTCCACCTGTGCGAGGCCCGCTTCCGCCACCGCGAATGCGCGGCTGTCTACTTCGTAATCCACCCTCGCAGAACCATAGGTCGAAGTCACCGGGTTAGTATTGAGCCGGCGCACCTCCAGGTTCAGGAAAGGGTTAAAACCCTCGTATTCGAACGGGCGCGGCTGCGATGTGTCGCGCGGGACACTCCACGTGTCGGACTGAGATCTCCCGACGTTAATCTTATAGCTCCATATGTCCGATGCGCCGGCTTGCCTGAGATCCCCGCGAACCGTATTCAGTTCACCTGCGGCAAACGTGAATTTCGTCCCCAGAGTTTGTCTGGGAGTGGGAGAAATAATGTTGAGTACGCCGTTAAACGCGTTCGCCCCATAGAGGGCGGACCCGGGCCCTCGCACGATTTCGATTCTCCCCAGATCCTCCGCGGGCACAGATAGGCCATTCCATTCCTGCGCCCCGAGGAAGACGATCGCAAGGTCGCGCCCGTCAAGAAGAACGAGCAGGCGGCGGTTAAGAGAGCTGTTGAATCCGCGCGTGTTCACGTTATAGTCGAAGAGCCCGTTCTGTGAAATGTCAATCCCGGGCACCATTTCAAGCAGCTTCGGCACCTGTCCCTGCCCGGAATTGAGCGTAATCTCGCCCGGCTCGATCGTCGATACGGCGGCGGGCGCCTCCGTGATCCGTTCCCGCCTGAACGAAGCTCCGTAGACAATCACTTCTCCGACCTGGATACTGCTTTCCTTTAACCGGATAGTTTCCGACACGGTGTCGTTCGCCCGGACGAAGATATTTTGCACCTCTACCGTCTCATAACCAACCGCCAATGCCGAGAGGGTGTACGCATCAGGAGGAACATTGCCGATGATGAATTTCCCCTCGTTATCGCTCACAGCTCCGAGGTTCGTCCCCTTTAGTACAATATTGACGTCGGCAAGCGGTTCGCCGTTCGATGCATCGAGAACGGTTCCCTTGATCGCACCTGTCGCCTGGGCGAACACTTGAAAATTTGGAAGCAAAAGGAAGAGAAGAGCCGGGAATGCGAAGGAAGGGATCTCAAACGCCCGGGGGATCAAGACCTTCATCAGCTGTGCGGGACGGCGGGTGGGATGAAAGTAGACCTGTTAATAGAAGGAATACTCCACATGTCGCTCCTTGCGGCTTGAGGTCACGAATGATAAATAACCGACGACAGGTTGGCTTAATTCTAGAAGTTCTTGTCCTTCAAGACCCGGAAGTGCCCGTAATTCTCGGTGTCGCCAGAGATATTCACCTGCACGGGACCGATGTTGGCCGCAAGCCATAACTTCGCCGTTGTGGCATCGTCCTGAACGACGAATCCGCCTGCTGTAATTTTTCGCCATGTGCGGATTCTGTAGGCGTTTGGATAGACGGTATGGCTCGCAGAGCTGTCGGTGATGGAAACCTTCGCCTCGATCTCCCCGAAAATCTGAAGTGACCGTGGCATCGAATGCGGTCCACACGACGCCGATTCCCATGCTCGGCCTTGCGATTCCGATCCAGACCGCCGTGTCCGTATAGGTTGCGTGAATCGCCCGGTAGAACGGTCCAAGGGTCTGGCGGAAGGAAAAATCTCCGGTGGTTGTATCCTTCGTGATCTGGAAGAACCGGGTCGCCGTCGTAGTGCCCACGGTTGTGGAGTCCTGAATCAACCATGTTCCAGCCGGCCCCGCAAGTACATTCCAGACAGCCTGATAATGACCGACGGAGGACGCGACGGGGGTCTCGACGCTGTTCGTGTCGACAAGAAATCCGGTATAGACAAACCTTCGGCCCGCAACGAGCGGGAAGAGATCTTCAGTAATCGGTGTGATTACCGGGGTTGTCGGGCCTTCGTCTTTCTTACATCCGCCGCCGGTGAAGATCAACAGCTGTGCCGCGAGCATGAGGAGAAAGCGAGCGCTGGTTCTCAAATTGATCATGGTCGACTCTCGAGTATGATGCGTTAAGATAGAGAAGGATTATCGTAATTTCAAGCTAAATTCGTCCAGATTTTCTAGAAAATCTCCCATGAAGTCCCTGGTTCTCGACGGCAACACCCTCACCATCGAAGAAGTCTATCGCTCTTCGAGGAGCGTCTCAAAGATTTCTTTCACAAGCGCCTCGAAAAGACGGATGGCTGCCTCGCGCAAGGTGGTCGAGGACTGGGTACGGAGCGGAGAAACCATCTATGGAGTGACGACCGGCTTCGGCGAGCTGAGCAACGTTGTCATCAGTCCCGAATATCTTGAAGACCTTCAAACGAATCTCATCGCGAGTCACGCGGCCGGGGCCGGGGAGCCGATCCCCTACGAAGTGGTTCGTGCGATGACGATTCTCCGGCTCAATGCACTCGCGAAAGGGTACTCGGGGATCCGGCTTGAGACCATGGAATTCCTGCGCAAGGTGTTCAATGCCGGAGTGATTCCGATCATCCCATCGAAAGGATCGGTAGGGTCGAGCGGTGATCTGGCGCCGCTGGCTCATCTCGTATTGACGCTCCTCGGCCGCGGAAAAGTCTGGTTCCGGGATGCCGTGATGGATTCGAAGCTGGCATTGAAGGAACTTGGTTTGAAACCCCTGCGCCTGAGCGCCAAGGAAGGGCTGGCACTCGTCAACGGCACGCAAATGATGGCTGCATACGGTGTGCACGCCGTCCACGAGGCGGTGGAGTTATGCAAGCTTGCGGACATTGCCGGGGCCATGAGCGTCGAGACGCTGAAGGGAACAGACACCGCATTTGACCCTCGTATCCACGCGCTGCGCCCGTTCAAAGGGCAGTCTGCGAGCGCAGCAAATCTCCGGCGGCTCATGAAAGGGAGTGAAATCCGGGAATCACACAGGTACGGAGACCCCCGTGTGCAGGATGCCTATTCAATCAGATGCATGCCCCAGGTACACGGCGCGTCGAGGGATGCGGTGCAGTATGTTTACAATATTATGACCACGGAGATCAATTCGGCGACCGACAACCCGCTGATTTTTCCCAGGGAAAAACAACATTTAGAGGGAGGGAATTTCCACGGTCAGCCCCTGGCGCTTGCACTCGATTTTCTTGCAATCGCGCTGGCAGAGATTGCGAGTATCTCCGAGCGGCGGATCGAGCGCATGGTGAACGGTTCGCTCAGCGGGTTGCCGCGCTTCCTCACAGAAAACGGCGGCCTGAATTCCGGCCTTATGGTTGCGCAGTATACGGCGGCCTCGATGGTTTCCGAAAATAAAGTTCTCGCCCATCCCGCAAGCGTCGACTCGATCCCGACATCGGCGAACCAGGAAGATCACAACAGCATGGGCTCCATCAGCGCACTCAAAGCCTGGCAGGTGCTTCATAATACTCAGACCGTTCTTGCCATCGAGTTCATGGTCGCCGCCCAGGGCATCGACTTTTCCCGCGTTCATCCGAAAACCCGCAAATCGATGGCAGCCGGCCGGGGGGTTCAGGGCGCCCATCGCATCATCCGGGCGCACATCAAGCACCTTGATCACGATCGGGTGCTTTTCGAGGACATCCAGACTTCGCTCCGTCTTGTGAGGGACGGCAGCATCCTCAGAGGGGTGGAGAAAGCAGTCGGAGCTCTGCAGTGAAGCAAAAATAACCTACCACCCATTTCTTTTATTT
>VBOC01000199.1:0-2773 GCA_005877655.1 Ignavibacteria bacterium | reverse complement strand
CGACAACGGACGCGGGGGAACTCCACGAGTGGTTTCAGCGGGGCGCGAAGCGCGGAAGTCTGCCGTTGTATCTGGAGGGGTTCGCCGATACCACAGGTGTCATGCAAACGGAAGAAGCACTCGAACGGGTCGCCTATGAGATGATGGAAGACATGCACACCGACGGAGTGGTCTATGTGGAAACGCGCTTCGCCCCCGTCTTTCATACGGAAGGAGGGTTGCACTGGGAGGAAATCGTAACGGCGGTGCTGCGCGGGTTGGAGAAAGGGAAGCAGGATTTTGGCGTCGAGTACGGGCTGATCATCTGTGCGATGCGGAATATGACGCTATCCCAGGAAATGGCTGAGCTCGCGATTGATTTTCGGGAGCGGAATGTCGTCGGATTCGATCTTGCCGGAGAGGAAGGGGGCTATCCTCCCAAGAAACATGTCAACGCATTCCACTATATTCAGCGGGAGAATTTCAATATCACGATCCATGCCGGCGAGGCGTTCGGCAAAGAATCGATCTGGCAGGCGATCCAGTGGTGCGGGGCCCACCGGATCGGGCACGCCACCCGTCTGATCGAGGATGTCAAGGTCTCGGACGATGATCCTACCGAAGTCGTGAGCATGGGCTATCTTGCCCAATACGTCCTCGATAAGAGAATACCGCTGGAGATCTGCCTGACAAGCAATGTCGATACCGGCGCGGTGAAGAGTGTCGAGGAGCATCCGTTCGGGATCTTTCACCGGTACAAGTTTCGCGTTACTCTGAACACCGACGACCGGCTCATGAGCAACACCACTCTCAGCCGGGAGTACTAGCTCGCCCATGACGCATTCTCGCTGACGCTGCACGATGTCGAAAAACTGACGCTCAATGCAATGAAGAGCGCATTCATACCGTACAAGAAAAGGCTCGAACTGATCTACAATGTGATCAAACCGGGTTATCAGCGGATTAAGAAGAAGGCGGGTCGGAGGAACGATTAACAGGTCAATGTCCAGAGCCAACGAGCTGATGCCAAGAGCAAACGGGTCGATGTCAAGAGCGAACGGGTCGATGTCCAGACCTAACGAGCTGATGTCCAGAGCGAACGGGCTGATCTCTAACGTCAACGGGCAGATGTCCGGAGCGAACGAGCTGATGTTCAGAGCCGACCGGTTGATGTCGAAGCGCGAGGAGAGCGGTAATCGGTGCCCGAGGTTTCGCGGGCATCTTGCTGAGTGGGGTATTCTAGCGTTCGCGTGGAAGGTTCGAGGGCTTCTTGCCAACTGGGGCATTCCTGCGCTCGCGTGCGGAGTTTTGCTGCTGCTCCACTGGGGCTGTCCGTTTACGCCTCCCGAGATGTTTGCCTATCGCGCGGTAAACGACGAGTGCAACTGCCAGGAGTTCAAGGTCGTCGACCGGCTAGAGAAGATCGGTTACCTTTTCCGGGCCTCTTATGCGATGGATGATGGTATCGTCACGCATATCGGGATAGAATTTACCAACAACAGCCGCGATACGCTCTTCCTCGAGCGCGGTGCGATCAAGGTCGCTTCCAACAATTTCAATTATCAATACAACAATAGATTTCTTCCTCTTCCCGCACTGATCATCCCGCCTAATCAGACCGACAGCGTGCGGCTTGTCGGAAAGGAGATCGAGGGAAAAGATGATTGGAACAAGATTGCGGGCGAGCAATTACGAGTCACGATCCAGGGACTCCGCGTCGGCTCGCACGATCTCAGACCGCAGACCGTCATCTTTGTGCCGGAGAACCCGAAGCTGAGAAGGGGCTGATCGCAGTTTCTCAACCTCCGCCAATCTAGGAGCAAATTCGCAATTTAGGACTACCTCCTCTTCGTTGTTATTCTGAGGCGAAATTGCTATATTTTTTTTAGCGAGGAACCTTGGAAAAAGAGATCGGTAGGAAATGTTGGATAGCAGTGATGCTGCTGTCGGCGTCGCTGCTGGCTGGAGCTTGCAGTTCTTCGCAAAACCTCCCGCTGCCGGGCAATTCGCTCGACGCACTTCCCCTGACGACTCGCCCCGAAGATGAACTCGCGCTCGCTCACTTCATCGAAGGAGCGCTGCTCGACCAGACCGGAAAATATGCAGAGGCGATCCTTCAATACCAGGAAGCTCTGCAGAACAAACAGGACCCAGCAATTTACCACGCGATTGCAAAAGACTATGCAATTCTGAATAACCACCAGCGAGCCATTCTCATGGGCAAGGAGGCAGTCAGGCTGGCGCCCCGGAACCGCACCTATCACGAAACGCTCGCCGAAATATACATGAGCGCGCTGGAACTCGACGCTGCAATCAAGGAGGATGAAGCGGTCATCGGGATCGACTCGATGTACCTGGAAGCGTGGCTCAACCTTGCGAGACTCCTCCAGCTTCAGAAGCCCGCTAAGGCCCTTCAGATCTACAAGCAGATTATCGATCGATTCGGTCCCGAGGCGGACGCCTATTTCCAGATGGCGCAAATTTACGGCAACGGAGGGGATTACAGGAAGGCCGCCGAAGCTCTCAAGGGGATGCTGGAAATCGATCCGGGCAATTTCGAGATCAAGAAGGCGCTTGGAGATGCCTACCTTCGGGCTGACAGTACAGGCGTCGCTCTCCGCATCTACAACGAGCTTGTGGAGATTAACCCCGAAAACCTTGAGCTCCGGGCCGCGATCGCTCACGCCTACCTGACGAAACAGGACTATGATCGGGCGGCGGAACAGTTCGAGAGCGTTCTAACGAGGGATTCTCTCTCTCTCGACGATCAACTTCGCTTCGGCCAGGTTTTTCT
>VBOC01000197.1:8116-13373 GCA_005877655.1 Ignavibacteria bacterium | reverse complement strand
CAGGTTTTCGAAACTGACGGTCTTCGAGCCGGCTTCCCTGTCGGGCCGGAGTTCTTCCGAACTCCTCCCGGTATCCTTCGCCGTGAGCTTTTCATCCTTCCGGGAGCGAAGCGTGACCTTTTTCTCGGTTATGCCGCCGTTACGGAAGATTTTTAATGTCACCTCGTCTCCGGGATGCTTGCGCGCGATGTAGGATTGGAGCTCGCTGGCTGCGTTGACTTCTTTCCCGTCAACCGAAAGAATGACATCCGATTCCTTGATGCCGGATGCTTCCACGGCGCCTCCGGGAACCAGCCGCTGCACAATGACGCCCTCAGTTTTCTTCAGGCCGAGCGCCTTCGCATACCTGTCGTCTACGCCAAGGATCTCGACGCCGATGTAACCGCGCCTCACTTTTCCATTCTTGATAATGTCTTCAGCGACGTAACGGGCGAGATTGATTGGAATCGCAAACCCGTACCCCTGATAACGTGCGTTCGTCGTGGCGATGGCTGTGTTGATTCCGATGACCTCCCCGTCCAGATTTACCAGCGGGCCGCCGCTATTGCCAGGGTTGATCGCGGCGTCTGTCTGGATGAAGTTTTCGATTCCGTAGTCATCGCTGATGATGCGGATGTTCCGGCCCAATGCGCTGATAATTCCCGCAGTCACCGTTCCCTGCAGATTGAGCGGATTGCCGATCGCGAGAACCCACTCCCCGATTTCCACCTCATCGGAATTTCCGAACGCCGCAGTGGGCAGATCCTTGTCATCGACCTTGATGACGGCGAGGTCGGTGGAAGGATCGGTCCCGACGATTTTTGCCTTCACCACATGTTTGTTGTTGAACGAAACCTCGACGTGATTCTCATCCGCGCCGTCCACCACGTGGTTGTTCGTCAGGATGTACCCATCCGGACTGATGACCACCCCGGACCCGGCTGCCTGTTGCGGCTCGGATTCCGGAAACTTGAAATCGGGTCCGAAAAAGTGAAAGAAATCGTTCAACTCGCCGCCGGATTTCCCCTTCCCCTTGGTCGTCACCGTGATGCTTACGACTGTCGGTGAGACGGCCTTGCTGACCTCGACGAAGGCTTTGCTGAACGCTTTGACATCAATTTCGGGATGTTTCACCTGGCTGCGGGCCCCCAGCTTCACCTGCGGATCGCCGGCAAATCCCGGCTCCAGTCCGACTTTGAAGCTCGACACGAGCACAACGCCGAACACGATCCCGATGAAGATCAGGAATAACGCAGCGAGAACAGATTTACGTGACATGATTTTGTTGCTCCTTCGATTGAATAGTTGATTCGTTTTTGGTAAACTTGTACTGAAGTATACTGAACACACTCACTTTTGTTTCACGACACTTTTTGCCTTCCTCTTCTACCGGGACTGCCCCGCGACCAGAGGGCGATGGGCCTTCATGGCAGAGCGAGAATTTGCGACGCCACCTTTTCGGAATTTAGCGGCCGGAGCCCCTGCACATGATACCGCAGATAATTCCATAGAAAATTCTGAATGTGAGCGCCCTGCGGATGATCGATGTCCATCTGCGTGGCATCCAGGGGATCGGACATCTGGGAGAGAGCCTCAAGAGTTTGCAACAGGTTCCCGCTCACCCCGACGGCGTGTCCCGAGGGAACGGAGCACGATTCGCACAGCGGACCCCCCCGTTCGAGATGAAAACGGAGTTCCGTGCCGACGGCATCCTTCCCCCCGATCGTCTTGCCGCACTCCACGCAGCGGCTGAACGACGGCTGGAACCCAAGGATCTTCGCCAACTGGACCTCAAAACAATATAACACGTGGCCGGGGTTTTTAGTTGCAGCATCGGCCGCCGAAAGACATCCGACGAGAAGCGAAAAGAGTCCGCCATTCTCCTCCTCATCGTGCGCCACCATCGCGGTTATTTCGATCATTCCCATTCCGGCAGACATCTTGGCAAGATCTTCATACAGGCGCAGGAACGGCCGGAGGCGGTCACATTGAGTCAGAGTCTGCAGCTCGCGAGTTTCTTTCTTATAGATGACGATCGAATCATAGGACATCGGCTCAAGAGAGGAACCATAACGGCCGGGAGACCGCCGCGCCCCCTTGACGATCGTGGATAGTTTTCCGAACCGGCGCGTGTAAAAAGAAACAATTTTGCTTGTCTCCCTGTACGGCATCGACCGGAGAACAACTGCTTCCGTTTTTTCAATTGAACTCATCGGTTGCGCTGCTCTTGAATGGAGGGGACGTTGACAAAATTGTAAGGCGGGTACGTGACCTCGCCTTCTGTAATAATGGCGGTGATGAGCGCGGCCGGCGTGACATCAAAGGCAGGTGCATAGACCCGGACGCCCTCCGGGGCGATCCTCTTTCCGAATCCCTCAACGACTTCACCGGGGCTGCGTTCTTCGATCGGAATCAGGTCCCCTGATGCCACCGCCGGATCGATCGTTGTTGTGGGTGCAGCGACATAGAACGGGATCCCATGATGGCGGGCGGCGAGTGCAAGCGAGTACGTGCCGATCTTGTTGGCGGTGTCGCCGTTGGCGGCAATTCGATCCGCCCCCACGACCACGAGGTCGATGTGCAGCCGGTTCATGACGCTGGCCGCGGTCCCGTCCGTTATCAGCGTCACATCTATTCCTTCACGCATGAGCTCCCATGTCGTCAGCCTCGCGCCCTGCAATGCGGGGCGCGTCTCCGTTGCGTAGACCCGGACTGATTTCCCATCCCGGTGCGCCGTGGTGATGATACTCTGCGCTGTCCCCGCGCCGCCGGTGGCCAGCGCGCCCGTATTGCAGTGGGTCAGAATGATCGCGCCGTCGGGAACCAGGCGAGCCCCGTTCTCCCCGATGCGCCGGCACATTGCCTCGTCTTCGAGATGGAAGGCCACCGCCTCTGCCACAACCGCCGCCCTGATGCGCCCGGCCGAGTCCGGCGTAGCAGCGGCATCCTCGATCCTTCGAAGCGCCCGAAACAAATTCACCGCCGTCGGGCGGGTCCTTCCGAGCTCGGTGGAAATTCGCCGGATGTCAGACCGGAGATCATCGGGCCCGACCGCCCTCGATCCCAGGGCGCCGAGGGCCAGGCCATAGGCCGCAGAAATTCCGATGAGGGGTGCGCCGCGAATTCTGAGTGAGACGATCGCTTCGCCGATGACACGATAATCGGCCGTCTCGATATAGGTTTCCTCCCCGGGAAGTTTGGTCTGATCGATGAACCGTACCCGGCCACCGAGCCATTCGATCGCCTTCATGCTCCGGAATCACACCAAGACCTCAGCATCGAACTTCGACAGCTCCCTGAACTCCCGGAAGCGGTCCTGAATTTCGATGGAGGTAAGATCCTTCAGACGATTCAGGCTGAACTGTTCGACGCAAAAGGAAGCCAGCGCGCTCCCGTGGATCACCGCGCGCTTGCAGTTTTCCTCCGAGAGATCATCGGTCTTCGCGATCCACCCGATAAACCCTCCGGCAAACGCGTCGCCGGCGCCTGTAGGGTCATTGATGATCTCGAGGGGATAGGCGGGCGCCGAAAAAATCGTCCGCTCCGTGACAAGAAGAGCTCCATGCTCACCCTTCTTGATGATGATCATCTTCGGCCCCATCCGGATAATCGCCTTCGCCGCTTTGATGAGGTTTGCCTCCTCCGTGAGCTGGCGGGCTTCCGCATCGTTGATGATCACGATGTCCATCCGCTTCAGCGTCGCCAGAAGCTCCTTTTTCTTTCCCTTGATCCAGAAATTCATCGTGTCTCCCACGACCAGCCGCGGCTTTTCGATCTGCTCGAGAACCTTTCGCTGAACCTCTGGATCGATGTTTCCGAGACAAATGTAGGTCGACTTGCGGAAGGCGGGGGGAATGATGGGATTAAAATGCTCGAAGACATTCAGCTCTGTGAAGAGCGTCTCCCTTGTGTTAAGATCATACTGGTAACGCCCGCCCCAGCGGAATGTCTTTCCGCTCTTTACGACTTGCAGGCCTTCAAGATCGATTTCCCGGCTCTCAAGAAAGTCGATGTATTCCCTCGGGAAGTCGCCGCCGACCACTCCGACGAGCCGGATCGGCGCCACGAAGTAGCTCGCGGCGGTGGCGATGTAGGTGGCGGATCCGCCGAGAACGTTGTCGACCCGTCCGAACGGCGTCTCAATCGTATCCATCGCAACCGAACCGACTGCCAGCAGGCTCATATCACTTCAATGTACAAATTGAGCGACGGACGTGCAATCGTCACTGGCTGCCGCGGGGCGTTTGCGGTTGAGGCAGGGGCTTCCTGGGGAATTGCCCATCCCGCATCGCCGCGTTATAGGCAAACGCAGCCATAATAACCGAGGCTTGTTTCAGGTCGTCCGGCTGAGCCCGGTCGAACACGTCCATGGTTGAGTGATGCGTGCGAGTCCCATACTCGATCGGATCCTGAATGAACTGAAACCCGGGAAGCCCGATCTGATCGAACGAAAGGTGATCGGTCCCGCCGGTATTCTCAAGGGTCAAGGTCGCCGCGCCCAAATCCCTGAACTGCGCGAGCCACGCGCGGAAAATCGGCCGGACGGATTCATTCGCCTGCATGTAGACTCCGCGCACCTTCCCGCTGCCGTTGTCGTTGTTGAAGTAGACGGAGAACTTTTCCGCCTCCGGTTTCAACGTGACAGTGAAGTTCGAGTCGGGGCCCACTCTCTCGCCGAAGTGCTTCTTTACGTAAGCGGCAGAGCCCAGCAAACCCTGCTCCTCGCCGCTCCAGAGTCCGATGCGAATGGTGCGGCGCGGCGTCAAACCGACCATCTTGAGGATCCGCATGGCTTCGAGGCAGACCGCAGAACCCGTGCCGTTATCAGTCGCTCCCGTGCCCCCGTGCCATGAGTCGAAATGCGCCCCGATCATCACCAGCTCGTTCTTCAGATCTGAACCGGGTAATTCGGCGAGGATGTCCCAGCATGAATCCTCTTTGGTAAAGCTCACCTCAAGGTCCAGCGCCAGCTTCGGATGTTCCCCCTTCTGGATCATACGGACCAGTCTATTATAATGCTCTGCTCCGACCTGGATCTGGGTTGAAATTCTTGGCGCTTTGGGATCATAGGCGCTGATCCGCCTCGTAAACGGCGTATCGGGATGCGCTGCAACGTTCGCCTGCTGGACGTACACATTTCCACCGTCTCCACCGCTGATAGTTAATATCGCAGCCACTCCTTCCTTGTCACAAAGTTCCTGTTTATGAAAATTGACTATTGCCCTCGCCTTCTGCTCGGCGTTCATTTGAAATCTTCCCCGGCCCCCCCTCTGCGGCA
>VBOC01000197.1:1153-8103 GCA_005877655.1 Ignavibacteria bacterium | reverse complement strand
GGATCCCAGTGTGCTTTGATCTCGCGCGGGTCGCCCAGCAAAACAAATTTTCCCTTGAGCTTTCCTTTAAATCCAGCGATTGCGCTGTCAGTCTTCGCATCGAAGTAGACGATTTCCGCCGTCACCTCACCGCCCGTACCCGGAGACCATGCCTTCGGATACGAGATCAGTGGAAACACCTGGGTTCCGATCACGTTGGCTGAATAATGTTTCAGCGACCACCCTCTGCCGAAGGGACCCCACGCTTCGAGGTGTGCGTTCTCCAATCCCCACGAGCCGAGGGTCTGTCTCGCCCATTCGGCCGCCCTCTTGAAGCCGGGCGATCCGGTGAGGCGCGGGCCGTAGACATCCGAAAGCGTGCTCAGGAGATCCATCACCTGAGAACGATTGAAACCCTCATCTTTTATTTTTGAGATCGCAGAGGTATCAACCTTCTCCTGGGCCACTTGCCCAAATCCGCAATAAACGAATGCGAGGAGAAGAATAGCAACCGTTATATACTTTGACATGGGCACCTCGGGAGAATAGTGATTGATCAAAAACATTTAAACGCCTTCCTGTGCGAGTACGAACGAAAGAATTGCGAGTGCAATCGCGCCGAGTTCAAGCTCCCGTTCATTCACCTTGTCGATCGTGTCGCTGTCGGAGTGATGATAATCGAAATAGCGTTGTCCGTCGACTCTCAGACCGAGTGTCGGCACTCCCTTCTTTCCGAGTTCGGATATGTCCGCCCCGCCGCCGCCCTTTTGAATACGGTCGGCTTCGATCGGCCGGAGGAGATAGGCCCACCGTGCGATTCTCTCGACAACCTGGGAGTCGGCCTGGACGCCAAACCCGCGCGGAGAAAAACCGCCCGCGTCAGTCTCGATCGCGGCGATGTGTTTTTCTCCCGGCCGGTCCTTCGCCGCGTAAGCCTTGGCGCCTCGCAACCCGTTCTCCTCGTTCATGAAGAGCACGACACGGATCGTTCGCTTCGGGGTTAATCCCAGATCCTTGAGAAGCCGCAGTGCCTCCAGTGAATGGCTGCACCCTGCGCCGTCATCATGCGCACCCGAACCCTTGTCCCAGCTGTCGAGGTGGCCGCCGATGACGATCACTTCTTCAGGGTGCTCCGATCCTCTGAGTTCCCCTATCACATCGGCAGACTCGGCATCCGGCAGCGTCTGACACCCGAGCTTCATCTTCAGGCGAAGCCCCTTTCTTGAGGCGAGCAAACTATCGAGGAGATCCGCACCCAGCGTGCTCACAGCCGCCGCCGGAACTTTTGGGACGCTGTCGTTATAGCCCATCGCCCCAGTATGGGGCACGTTATCGAGGCGTGTCGTCATCGACCGCACGAGCGCCGCGACTCCTCCCGGCCGCGCAGACTCCACCGCCCCCTGGCCCCGCTGGTTGACGGCTCCGCCGTAGGCCTCGAATGTGCTCACTTTGCTTGGGTCAAGAGGGCGATTGAAGAATACAATTTTTCCCCGCGCACGGTCACCCAGCGCCTTCAGCTCGTCAAATGATTTTACTTCCACGACTTCAGCCGTGATTCCATCCCGGGGCGTGGCAATGCTGCCGCCCAGGGCGCAGATACGGAGCGGTACTTCGGTGTTTGGACCTGGCAGGATGATCGATGCTTCCTCAACAGAACTCCGGACCCAATGAGGGACTGCCACCTTTTCAAGATGAACATTTTGAAAACCGAGCTTTTGCATGGTTTGCTGCGCCCACGCAACGGCGTGTTCAGCCTCCGGGGATCCGCTGAGTCGGGCACCCACGGTCGAGGTGAGCTCCCGCAGAATCGGGAACGCCTGACCCGACATGAGTCCGCTCGAAATGATTCGATTGGCAACTCTCTCGTAAGGGCGGCCGCTCGCCGTGTCGGCGGTCTGGGCAGAGGCAGCGCTGAGAGAAAAAAGGAACAGGCCGAGGGCGCCTGCGCGAATAACCGAAATCATCGGCAAAAATTCCTTCAGGAAGCGGACGTCGATAGATGCTCTGTGTGGGAAGCGACGAAACTGAGGAATATACGAAAAAATTGAGCAATATCAATCGGCGACAACGAATCTGTCGACCGTTGTTTGCCTCCCCGGGGGCGGTTCGAGCGGCCTTTCCCTACAGGTGTGAAAACTGCGTGTAGACGGATTGGTGAATATCATGAAGGCGTCTCTCCACTTCTGCCCTCAATTCCCTCAAGGACTTCCATACACGGTCCAGCGCTCTCTTTGTAATTTCGTGATAGTTCATGTTGAGATCCAAACCGTCGAGATGCTGGTCGTCCGGAAATATCATGTTGAATGACGGGTCATCATCCTCATCCGCATTGCTTTCTTCCTCCCGCACGATTTTCATCGTCAGCGAAAGTGATTTCCCCTTCCGGATAATCTCTATGGATATTTCCCGGCCCTTCGAGTCTGCGAACTGCTCCTGAAGATCGTCGGTCCGGCGGATCGTACTGCCGTCAGCCTTCACGATTACGTCGCCGGCCTTAAACCCTGATTTTTCGCCAGAGGAACCGGCCTCGACCTCTGTCACCAGGACACCCCTTTTGTTGGGCACTTGGAAGTAGTCGGCGAGCTGTTTCGTGAGATCTTCAACCGAGAGGCCATGAAGCTCGTTCATCCCGAATGCCCGGAACAATTTGGGAGAATTGGGGGCGTGCATCCCGCTGTTGCCAAACCCGAATGAAAACGCGCGCGGGGCTGATTCTCGTCCGATCTTTGCGGTGAGAACCTTATGCTCTCCTTTTCGGACCACCTCGATTTTGACCTCGCTCTTCGGCTTTGCGCGGCGGACCGCCCGAATCAGGTCGTTGCTGGTCTCGATCTTCCCGGCGTCGAAGCTCACAATGACGTCCTTCTCCTTAATTCCGGCATCTTCGGCGGGGCTGTCTTCGACGACCTCGACGACGTAGGCCCCGTGATCGACGGAAGGTTTCTCTTTGTCGTTCACATCCCGGGGCACGTCCTCGACTCTTACACCGAGGTGCCCGCGGTTATGGACGCTCATGACTGAATAGCTGCGTCCGGAGGAACGCGATTGTGTGCAAGCGAAGGAAAGGGGCAATGCCAGGAAAACGGCGAGCACCCCGGGTCGCAAAATCGAATGCATCATGGTACGATCTCCTATTATGAGACAAGCCGGCCCATTTGACCTCTCCCATTAGACCTCGGCTTTGAAGGCGCGGTTTACAACGACCGGACCTAAAACTATCCTTTAACAACGACCCCCGATGGGAAAGGACGCCCGACGGGGTCGGGGGTACCTTTTATTATGCAATACTCACGGATCCGCGTTTCGTTACAGAATGATCGGTTTTCTCTGAGTTATATCGGGGGGAACGTTGGAGACCGGGGATCGGCAATACCCCCCGGAATCATCGAATTCGCATGAGGCCGGCAGCCTTCTCCCCCCGCACGATGTAGTCGTTCACGATGCGGAGCCCGGATCGCTGGCCGGGCCAGACCAATCTCCGCTCTGCATCCTCGGCGGTAAGCCAATCGAACTTGTTATGCTCCTTCGAGAGTTTTGGCGAATCACCCGGTTCAACCTGTGCGGCAAATACCGGACAGACGTTTACGAGATCTTTGGAGTGGTCAAAGAAGATGTCGACATAAGGGACGTTCCAGAATCCCGATGGAGTCAGGCCGGTCTCTTCGCGCAATTCGCGTAATGCGGCATCGACGGCCCGCTCCTCACTTTCGATAGAGCCGGTTACAAGCTGCCAGATTCCGGGATGGCGTTTCAGGTAGGGGGCACGACGGAGGAGCAAATACTGCGGACGATCCTTCTCAAATTTGAAGGTGCACACCTCGATGATGTTGCAGACGGTCGATGGCATGGCCGGCGCATCAGTGGATCAGGTTCCGGTGTAAGAACGATAAAGCCTTCTTTGCCGCTTGCAGCTTAGACGAGGATCTCTCCGGGTTTCGTGAAGAGCAGGTGGTCGTGGAGGTAATGCATTAACAGAAACGAAAGAACCACGATATAGTAGCATTGATCAAACGAGAGCCCGAGAGCCGGGCTAAAATAGATGAGCAACGCGATGATCGATACTGCAGCAGCCGTCAGGCCGACATTGAAGAGATAGTAGTACCAGGTCCTTCCGTCCTCAGACATTTTGTCGATGAACTTGGTCCCGATCTCCCCCCGTTGGTGGCGCAGGCGGTTAATGTAATAGGTAAGACCCAGATACTGGAACGAATGCCACGCATTGAACCCCTGAAAGGCGACATCCAGATTGGGGAATGCAGGGATGAAAAAGGCGACGAGCGACGTGAGAGAGATCAGGATAATTTTTGGGTAGTGAGCAACACCCGCCCGAATCTCATGAATTGTTTTCCACGTGAACAGAATGGCCGACGCGGCAAAAACAGCCGTAATCAGGTAAAAAATATAATCGGTCTTGAGGAAATCCGGGAAGAAGATCTTATTGGCGCCGATATAGAAATCCTCATGGATGAACTTGTAGGTGGCAATCGGGTAGAGCGCGGAAAAGAGGAGGCCATAGTCGATCATTCTGGATGACCACGAGAGAGACCGTGCGGCTCTCTTGTTATAACATTCCACAATGAACGCCGCCTGGTGCAAAATATGAATTGATGCCCAGAAGAAGAAAATGATCAGGAACTGAAAATGTTTGACCACCATGTAGATGACAGCGATAGGCACCAGCACCGAAAAAGCGAGAAGGAGTTTGTGCTCCCTTGAAAAATTCTTGTCGAACGCGGTGCGTGTGTACGTTGCGTACATGTGGGGCCCCCCAATGAAGAGCGCGATCGTTCCGTTGACGAGGTTGCGGCTCGCGTCGGCATCCCAGACATACTTGATGCCGAGGGCAAGCAGCATGCTGTTGATATAGGGGGTCGCCTGATTGGCGAAGATAAAAGTAAGAATCGGAACCGCCACGATCACGGCGCTCAAGCTGATGAAGGTGAGATCCCAGCTCCTGCTTCTCAGCCACAATCCTTCCGACATCACCTCTGCGCGCGAGGCAACAGCAAGTGAATAGGCGGAATTCATCTCTCCCTCCCTGTCAAGTTCGACAATGGTCAGTGCGGTTTTGGGGCAACGGATGGTTTGGGAAATCGCCCAATAATAGCCAATTCTATCCCAAGAGTCAAGACTCAAGCATCGACTAAGCGAATCCCTCATACATTTTGTCGATATGATCCTTGAAACGCGCTTCCACGACCTTCCGGCACACCTTCAGCGTCGGGGTGATTTCGCCGTTTTCGATCGTGAGAGGACGATCGAGGAGTGTAAATTTTCTGACACGCTCATAGTTTGCCTTAAATCCTCATGATTCGTCACTCTTAGATTCATCGATCTCGCCATTTCTGCGACTCGCTCAAAGCTAGGCACGATGAGCGCAGTCAGGAACATCCGGCCCTCTCCGATGAGGACGAATTGATCAATGAGATCGCTCTGAAGGAAGAGACTCTCAATGGCCTGGGGAGCGATATTCTTACCGCCTGAGGTGACGAAGAGATGCTTCTTTCTATCCGTAATGACAAGAAATCCGCGCTCGTTGAAGGAACCGATGTCACCCGTGTGCAGCCATCCCTCTGTGTCGATTACCTGCGCAGTTGAAACCGGGTCATTCCAATAGCCCTTCATGATATTCGGACCCCGGGCGAGGACTTCACCGTCCGGGGCAATCTTCACCTCCACACCGGGAATCGGTTTGCCGACGGTGCCGAACTCAAATTCGTCAACACGATTGAAGCTGATGACGGGCGAAGTCTCCGTCATGCCGTATCCTTCGATGATCGGGATGCCGATTGCCTCGAAGAATTCTGCGAGTTCGCGCCCGAGCGGCGCTCCTCCCGAGGTCAGAAACCGGATCCGGCCTCCCAATCTTGCGCGAATTTTGCGGAACACCAATCGATCCGCGAGTTCTCGTTTGATCTTGAGATTGGGGGACAACTTGCCGCTCTTGCGCTCCTCAGCGTACGCACTTCCCACCCTAATCCCCCAATGAAATATTGATTGTCGCAGCTTCGGTTGCTGCGCCTTGTAACGGATCAACCGGTTGTAGAATCTCTCAAACGCTCGGGGCACCATCATGACGACCGTCGGCCTCACCTCGAAAAAATTATCACGAAGAGTCTGAACACTTTCCGCATAGGCGATCGTCGCTCCGCATGCCATTGCCGTATAATAGCCCGCCATCCTTTCGTACGAATGACTGAGCGGCAGAAAGGATAAGACTCTATCCTCGTGCGTGAGGGGAATGCATACGGCGGATGCCTTGATGTTCTCAGCCATATTCCGGTGCGTGAGCATCACTCCCTTGGGATCGCCGGTCGTGCCGGACGTATAGATGAGAGGCATATGAAATCACACATGGATCTTCCATGGATGCCTTATCGGAAAAGACGATGATTTTCCGGAGATTCGGAACCTCGCTGGAGATTCCGAGAACTTTCTTGAGGTGGAGCTGATTCGAAACGAGTGCAAACTCAACGCCGGCATCCTTGAAGATATACCGGACCTGTTTTGAGGAAAGTGTCGGATAGAGAGATACGTTGACGGCTCCGATCCTGACCATTCCCATATCCGCCACCACATACTCCGGGCGGTTCTCGGAAACCAATGCGATGCGATCTCCGCGTCGGACACCGAGGGCCGTGAGCCCTGCCGCGAAGCGTCGCACCAGGTCCGCGAGCTCTGAGTATGAGATGCCTTGGTACGCACCCCCCACCTTGTGCATGAGAGCCGGCTTAGGGTCCTGGGCGTACTTCTCCGTAAGCCGGTCGAACATTTCCGGGATGGTACGGAACTCCAGTGTGGGTCCGTAGACCCTATCTTCTTGCATACTGGGGGATCACTCCTTTTTCATTGAGCCATTCCAGCTCACCGCGAGACAGTAGCAAGAGTTGTAATTTTCCCGTCGCGCCCGATTTTCCGGACCCGCGGTATCCAGTCCCTCCGCACCTCCGCTTGTGAAGGTGCCGGTTCTC
>VBOC01000197.1:0-1001 GCA_005877655.1 Ignavibacteria bacterium | reverse complement strand
TCTGAATCAACGGCCAATCCCCGGCAATAGCCCGTCGATGCAAACGGTGGCGAGTCCCCGGCGCTGTCTTGGGCGACAAAACCGCTGGCAATGATCGAGACCGTTCCGTCCATCGTGATTCTTCGGATTGCATTAGAATCAGGGCTGCCGGTGTCAGTTACATACAGAGATCCATCCGGTGCTGCGGCTATCCCGCTGATATCTTTGAACATCTCGCCGCGTGCGACGGCCGATTCCGTTCCGTCCGGTGTTCGCCGGACGATCCCAGGCGAGCCGCGGCGAGTATGAGCGTAGTAGAGGTTTCCGTCCCGATTAACAACGATGGGAAATTCCGAACACATGATAAGTGCAGGTTTGGAGCCTTGCGGCGTTATTCTTTCGAACCACTCCCCAAAGCTCTTCTGCGATCCCGCGAAGTTTCCGACCTCATCAATTGCCATCCAGTGCCACTTAGACGCAGGCACGTAGGTGAGCTTTCCTTGCTGATCGATTTTCCAGACGCCTTTGCCGGTGTCTGTAAAGTAAACCTGTCCCCCTTTGTCAATCACAATGCCGGAGCCGGGATGGGTCAACGCGCTCGTTTTGAACATCAAGCACAGCATGATGCTAAATAGCGCTCCGAAGACGATGGAGGTTCGCATTCTTGAATCCCCTTGCGACACGGTTGCTCTACCCTCCAACCTTGAGATCAATCGAAACGACGCCGGTGATGCACCGGCGTTGGCCGGTCAGATTCCACTGAACCAACCATCCATGATCTCAACCTTCTCGATGGTCGTTGTTGCAATGCCAAGACCGAGTTCTTTCAGCTTTTCGGCGAGATCATCTCCGTCCACGAGATCGATCGGGGGAGCGCCATCCCGAATCGCTTCCCGCAGCGCATCCCGGGTGAAAGAGCCTGTTGTGATCAGGAGACCCATATCGTATTGCCGCTTCAAGTATATCAATGTTTATATCTTTCAGCGTTTTGAACTTAATGCAATATCCGCTCACACTCGCCT
>VBOC01000196.1:8889-10816 GCA_005877655.1 Ignavibacteria bacterium | reverse complement strand
TAGGCATTTCCCGATTTATCAAGCTCGATTGCGGCGACAAGATCCTCGGAATGCATCGCGCCATCATAGCGCGAGGCCCACTTCTGGATTCCCGTCGAATCGTAGTTGACTGTTATGAAATCGGAATGCGAGAACGCTGAATCAAAGCCATTACCGGCGATATACACATTCTTTCCCGCGTCGACGGTGATCGCCACGGCTTCGTCGGAGTTCCGCTTCCCCGAACTGTAGCGGGCCGCCCACTTCTGGTCTCCCCCAGGCGTGTAGGCGACCGTCGCGCACTGGTTATAAAATGAGTCCTGGCTCGCCCCGGTTACGTAGACATTTCCGGCGGAGTCGAGGGCCATGGCAGCCGGGCGGTCGTAGCCGCCGGCCGGTCCGTTATACCGCGCGACCCATTCCCGGACGCCTCCGCCGGAGTACTTGATCGTGGCGTAATCGTATGAGGTGCCGATGCCTCGGCTGTACCCCGTCACATATACGTCGCTGCTGCTGTCGACGACCATCGCCACCGCGATATCGTCCCCGCCCGCGGGTCCGTCGTAACTTACGTAGCCGCCGGGATTCCACAGAAGAGCGCCGTCCGGGCCGTACTTGAGTGTCGTGTAGTCGTAGGAGCTGCCGTTGAAGGTATAGCCGGTCACATAAACATTCCGATCGCGGTCGACGGCGATTGCGGTGGCGAAGTTGTAACTGTTCCCCAGCCGGTTGAACTGGCTCACCCACTCCTCCCTTCCGTCGGGCGTGTACTTTATGGTAAGATAATCCGTGATGCCGCTCGAGTTAAATGTAAGGCCGGCGACATAAACGGCTCCTTCGGCATCGATGGCAATGGCCGTGCCTTCCTCGTAGGTCGGGAGGAAGCCTCCGTACCGTGCGGACCACTCGAGGGCACCGGCGGAATTGTACTTCATCGTCAGCAAGTCCATCGAGGTCTGCGGGCTATAGCTCCCGCCGGTGAGATAGACGTTCCCCGCGGAATCCGCCACCATATCATCCACAACATCGAGGCTCACGCCGGGGCCATCGTAACGGACGGGCCAGGCCCGGGCTTCATTGAAACCATACTTGATGACGAAATAGCTCACGGCTGAATCGACAACGCCGGTGCCCGCCGCGTAGATGCGGCCGGCGGAATCGATTGCGATTGCCGCCGCCTGATCGTCCAAATTGGTCGATCCGTTATACCGCTTGACCCATCGCTGCACTCCCCGGGCGTCGTACGATACGGTGGCGAAATCCGAGCGGGTTCCTCCTCCGGAGCTGGTCCCGGTCACATAGACATTGTCCTGGCGATCAAGTACCAGGCCGACGGGTAGGTCGACCCCGTCGGCGCTTCCGTTGTACGTGGAAGCCCATTGCAGGCTGCCATTCGAGTCATACCGGACCGTCTCATAATCCAGGCTGGTGAGCTGGTTGAGCGTGTAGCCCGTGACAAATACATTCTTCCCGGGGTCCACGGTGATCGCCGTCGCGCCATCGACTCCGCCTCCCCCACCCGCATATCTCGCAACCCATTGCTGGAGGCCCGATGGGCTGTATTTCACCGTGACAAAGTCGTTCGACGAGTTGACCCCGAAGCTCCTGCCTGTGACGTAGGCTGCACCATCCTGATCAAGGGCGATGGCGGCAGCGAAATCCGAGCCGCGGGCACCGTCGTAGTATGCGGCCCACCGCTCTGTTCCGTCCGGACCGTACTTGATCGTTGTGTAATCATACGACCAGTATGTCCGGACGCTCGTTCCCGCCACGAACACATTGCCCCCTTTATCGATCGCGAGGCCAACCGGGAGTTCGTACTTGTTTGCCGTGACGTGGTATCGCTGTGTCCAGGCCGTATTCCCCCGCCCGTCATACTTGATCGTGACGTAATCATTTGCCGCAACGCCATTACTCGAACCGGTGATGTACACATTCTCGCTGTCAT
>VBOC01000196.1:0-8878 GCA_005877655.1 Ignavibacteria bacterium | reverse complement strand
GTCATGATGTCCAGGTTTCCGGAAGAGCCCGATCCGTGGCCGGTGACAGCGACATTTCCGCTTTTGTCAACCGCCAGTCCTACGGCGACGGGTGCCCGCAATGCGCCGAAGATCGCCACCCACTGAAGCGCCCCGGCGGAGTCGTACTTGAGAGTTCTCACATCTGTGGAGTTAAAACCTGTGACATAGACATTGCCGGACGGGTCGTTTGTCATCGCCACCAGACGATCGCCTCCCGCGCCGCTAGCGTAGTGCGCGGGCCACGCTGCGCTTTTTTCCGAGACGTACTCGACGGTGGCGAAGTCGAACGCCTTCCCGCCGCTGGCGCCTGTGACAAAGGCATTGTCATCCCGATCGACCACTACGCCTGCGGGGAAGTCATCTCCGTTTGCGATGCCGTTATAGAGCGAGGATGAGATCTTCGTCCCGCCCGAATCGTAGATGACCGTGGAGTAATCCGCACTCGAGCCGGCGTGATAACGGGAATAGCCGGTTATGACCGCGCCGCCCTGCCCGGTCACTGCGAGGGCGACGGGGATATCCGGACCGTGTAAGAGATTATCAAACCGGGAGGTCCACCTCACTGCGCCGTCCCTGGTGTACTTGATGGTTGCGAAATCTTCCTCTGTGCCGGATCCGAGGCTCGCGCCCGTCACGTAGACGTTTCCCGATCGATCACATTGTACGTCCGAAGCGATATCATCGCCGTTCGCGGGGCCGTTGTAGCGCGCCTCCCACAGCGAGCTGCCGGCGGCGGAGTATTTCAGCGTGGCAAAGTCATATCCTGAAGAAGCTCCGCGGCTGCTGCCTGTGACGACGACATTCCCCGGTCCGTCCACGGCCAGACCGGCCGCGACATCATCTCCGTTTGAGGGGGAGTTGTATCGCGTATTCCATCGTTCGATCCCTTGATTGGTGTAGCTCACCGTGGCGTAATCGAACCCGGTTCCCAAACCCTGGCTGAACCCGGTCACGTAAATGTTCCCGCCCGGGTCGATGGCGATCTTCACGGCAACATCCACCCCGTGCCCCGGGCCATCATAGCGGGCGACCCACTGCTCCGCGCCCGACCGGTCGTATTTGATTGTAAGATAATCGAAATCGGTGCCCGAGCCGTAGCTGTACCCGGCGACTTAGGCATTTCCGGAGGCATCGAGGGCGATCGAGGTTGCGACATCTGTGCTTTCGGCGGCGTTGCCGTATTTCGACCGCCACTGCTCGGCACCGTTCCTGTCGAACTTGACCGTGAAGCAGTCGGCGTTCCGCGCGGAACTGTACCCATACCCGGTAAGGAAGACATTTTCCGCCGTGTCCACGGCGATGGCGGTCGCCTCATTGTATGAATTGGGAGCGCATTCAAAGCGGCTCGTCCAGAGAGTTTCGCCGTCCTCCGTGTACTTGACCAAAGTAAAATCGCCGCCGGTGTAGGTGGCATCGCTGATGCCGGCGACGTAGATGTGGTTCGCGCGGTCGATCGCGATCGCGTTCGCCAGATCGTTCGAGGCCTGGAGCTCGGAGGCATAGCGTTCCACCCACTTCTCCGTCAATGAGGCCGAGGAACTGTCCACGGGCATGCCGGAACTTTGCGGTCCGGAGCGCGAAGCCGGCATATGCTGGAGGGCGTCGGGCATCCGGGCAGGAGGGGGCAAGTTCTGCGTGGAGAATAGAGTCCGGTGAGTTCCGGAGGCTGTTCGAGCGGGGTGGTTCTCAATTTTAAGATCCCCCGAATCCGGTGCGGATTGGCGGTCACCGGGCAAAATGACTTTGGCTGCTCCGGAAAAGCCTGTCCCCCCCGGAACGGCGGGCATCGAAAGGTTTATCAGGAGAACCGCAGCAGGGAGCAACATCGAGAACCTCCACGCGAAAATGTTGAGCCCACGAGCGTTTCTTAAAGTAGCACTTGCTTCCGCTAATGTCAACCACGGTTTGCCGGGGAGAACCTGGCGTGAAGTTGGCTTGACTCTGGTTTCCATCTCATCTATATTGCTTCACCTATTTCCAACTCATCGCTGCCGTTGACGATCCGTTGAACAGATTCCTTGTCGCCGCCCTGGTCCTTCCAGCGGCGCTTCTCATCTGCGCATCCGGCAAGAGTCAGGTACCCGTCTCATCACCTCCGAAAAGGGAAGTCCGTGCGGTTTGGCTGACGACCGTTCTCGGACTCGATTGGCCCAAATCGACGAACACCGAGGAGCAACAGCGATCGCTCGTTGAAATCGTCGACAGGCTTTCCAGGGCCCGCTTCAATACCATCTATTTTCAGGTCAGGAGCAGAGCGGATGCGTTGTACCGCTCGGAGTTCGAACCATGGTCTCAGCAACTGACAGGCACCCTGGGCCTCGATCCCGGATACGATCCTCTTGCCCTCATCATCCGGGAGGCGCACGCCCGGGGAATGGAAGTCCACGCATGGATCAACGCCTTCTTCGTACGCAGCGGGAAAGCGCCTCCTCCCCCGTCTGTGCCGCCGCACGTTGCGCTGAGCCACCCCGAATGGCTGCATTTGATAGAAGGGGACTGGTGGTTGGATCCGGGGATACCGGCTGCACGCCGCTTCGTGCTGTCGGTCGCCATGGACATTGTCCGCCGCTACGATGTCGACGGAATTCACTTCGACTATCTTCGCTACCCCGACAAGCTTTTCCCGGACGAGGCCGTGTACCGGCGCTACGGGGGATCGCTCTCGAAGGAGGACTGGCGGCGGGAGAACATCACGAAATTCGTTCGCGCCTTTTATGATTCGGCTTCCGCGCTGAAGCCGATGCTAAAGGTCGGATGCGCACCGATCGGCATTTACGCAAACGTCGGAAACGTCAGGGGCTTGCAGGGTTATTCGGATGTGTATCAGGACGCCCGCGGATGGCTGAGCGACCGCAAGCTCGACTATCTTGTGCCGCAACTGTACTGGCCGCTCGGCCAGCGGCCCGGGAGCCCCGACTTCGCCGAAATCGCGGGCGACTGGGCTGCGCATGCCTACGGACGCGACGTCTATCCCGGTATCGGAGCGTACAAGCCCGAGGTGTTCGATCAATTACCCCGCCTCATCGATGTTTCCAGATCCCTGGGGTTCCGGGGCAATTCGTTCTTTCGGTATGGAAACATTGAACGGGCACTCGATCTGGGCGGGAGATACCAGACGCTTGCGAATATTCCGCCGATGAAGTGGAAGGATTCGATCCCGCCCAATCCGCCCCGGGGGTTCAGGGTCTCGAGCAAGGGGGGCGGAGTTTTCAGGCTCGAGTGGGACGCGCCTGCGCCGGCCGGAGATGGGGACATCGCCAGCTGTTATGACGTGTACCGGTCGAGGAGTTCGCCGGTCGACGTCAGCGATCCGGCAAATCTGGTGGCCATCGTCCGGCGCGGGGACACGCAGCGCGACGATACGATTCTACGGCCCGCGGGGGCAAGATACTTCTACGCCTGCTCGTCTTTAGATAAGGGAAATAACGAAAGCAGGGCGGTCGAACAGGCGGCATTCATTCCTGAAATCGCGGAAGCGCTACGACCCTTCTCCCCGGGTTTGAATCTAGGGCGGAATTACCCCGATCCGGCCTCCTCGCTCGTTTTCATCCCCTATGAAATCAGGGAGGCGGTATTCGTCTCTCTGACGATCCTTGATGCGGAAAACCGCGAACTCCTGCAAATCGTCAAGGGCCTCCAGCCGGCGGGAAGCTACGTGGCGGCTGCGGATATATCGAGGCTCAGGACAGGACTCTATGGCTACCGGTTGACTGCAGGGACTTACTCGCGGAGGGAGTCGTTCCGGGTGTCCCGCTAGTCACGCGAATGCTGGTCAGGCGGGCGAACGGGACTCGCTTCGGTCGCACCGCTCTACGGGACTCGCCCGGCTCGCTTCACTTGTCCCGGTCGCGTGAAGCGCTGATCAACCCGAGTCCGGGAAGAGGGAGCCGGCGGCGCTTCACCCGGACCAAGCCTGCCTCAAGGCACCAGGTTCGAACCTCACCGGAGCCGTAGACAGTTCCTCCGATTTCATTCAGAAGATTCACGCCCACCATGAGGGGAAGCATCCGGGCCGCTCCCCGGCTGCGATCGTTTTTAAAAAAATCGAGGATGAGGAGACTACCTCCCGGGTTGAGCGCGGAGGCAATCTTTTTTAAGAGCGATCGATTGACTTCTCGCCGGAAACCGTGGAGGATGTTGAATGCAAGAACGACGTCATGAGGCCGGAACGACGCATCGGTGATGTCGCAGGGGAGCAGCGTCACGCGATCCCCCAGGCCGTACTCGCGAATAATCTCACCGGTGCGGGAGAGTACAGCCGGAAAATCCGCGATCGTCGCTTTCAGCCCCGGGTGGGTTCGGCACAATTCGATCGCGTAGAGCCCGTGAGAACCCCCCAGATCCAGCAGTGACCTTGCACCCGGGGGCAGCACAAGCTTCGGCAAAAGCCGGGGGAGGATCATTTTCGCGAGGTCCATCATCCCGTCGGTGTAGATCCGCCACTCATCCCCGCTGAACGTCTCGACGTAAGTTTTCAAGGGCCTGCCCCGCCGGAGCGAATCTTCAAGCGTGAACCAGTGAGCGTGGAGGAGGTCCAGATATTCTAAAAAATGTGCGAGAGAATGAGGCGATGAGCCCGCGAGCCATTTGGCGGACTGCGGAGCGAGTGAATACCCCGCCTTTCTTTTTTTCAGGTATCCGGCCGCGTTCAGGGATGTGAGCATCAATCCGGCGCTCTCGAGCGGCAGATCGAGCGAACGGGAGATCTCTTCCGCAGTTTGAGCACGCCGATCCAGCTCGTCGAAGAGTCCCAGACGGGATGCTATCACGAGCACGCGGCCGAAGAGGACGGCGGGGAACGCATCATAGAGCGCCTCAGGGAGGAGATTAAGGCGCGCTGCGACCCGTTCTTTTATCCGGAACCCGGTCATTTAATGCGGCACAGCCGGCAATGCGAAGGTGCCCGGGGCGATTGGGCGTCCGGGAGCGGCCTACTTATTCAGCGGATACCAGTTGTATCTTCTCCCATCCCAATACAGGAGACCGCTTTTCCCGCGCCGTTTCTCAAGCCGGATCGCATCCCCTTCCATATCGGGTATCTTCGCGTTCTGCGCGCGGGCGCGGTCGAAAACGCTCCAGACTTCGACCCATTTGAAATCGTCGCCGGCCCTGCCGGCCGGCCTTCCGGCGCCCAGAACCGTCACCGGGACAAACAACGCCTGGGCTCTCTTGGCGTGGAAGATCGCGATGCCGAGTTTCCCGCTTGCAGTCTCCTGGATTTCGACACAGGCGTCCTTCCTGTGGTCGCCATTAAAGTCCCCCCGGAGACAATGGGGGAAGAGCCCGAAGAGCATCGAATACTTCTTATCCAGATGCTGCGCCGAGAATTCATTCCTGACCCATTTTGGAATGTCCCTGAGAGGATTTTCGATCAGGTGCCCGCCCCCGCCCTGCGGACGGGCGGCCGTCATACCGAACAGCAACGCGGCCATGAGGTACTTCATAGGGTTACCATTTGACTCTTGATGGCTTTGGAATGGTTCATCGCTTTTTCTCCGGCTCCGCCCGCGCATCGTAGACGGCATGCTCGAAGCGGTCGAGGAGTTCCTGCGAGTAGAGTTTACCGACAAGGAGGCGGCGTGCCTGGCGGCCGATGTTCTCGTACATCGCGAGCGCCTCGGGGGAGGGTGGCTCGATGATGGTAATCCCGTTCTTCTTGAGCGTTTCCACGGCCTTCGCGTTTTCCTCCCTGCTGACGCGAGTCAGCTTCGCCATGTAAATCTTCCCGTTCCGAATGAGAATCTCGCGGAGATCTGCCGGCAGCGCGTCGAATTTGTTTTTAGCGACGACGACAGCGCCTGAGGCGTTTGCAAGCGGAGCGTCGAGCATGTACTTCGCCCTGGTGAACCACTGGAGAGCGATCGCCGCCAGGGGCGAAGTGTAAAACCCGTCGACGAGGTTTGTCTGCAGGGATGTCAGCACATCGGTAATCGACAGGGGGATCGGATGAATGTGCATGGCTTCGAACGCGGCCTGAGCGATCGGATCCCCCTCCCACATCCACATCTTCACCTTCCTGAGATCATCGGGCATGCGGACGGGCGTGTTCGTGAAGACGTAGATGAAGCCCACCTCCGACCAGCCAAGGTTGACAAACCCGTTCTCCTCGAATGACTTGTTAAGCTCGCCGTCGAAGAGCGTATGAATATGGTCGACTTCGTCCGCGGACTTGAACAGGAAGGGAGAGTCGAGGATCCTCAATTTGGGAGCGATGGTCGTCATGCCGTTCCCGGTAATGCCGGCGCTGTGAAGCTGACCGAGCTTGATCTTCCGGAGGACGTCCTTTTCGTCTCCCTGAACGTTGTTCGGATAGATCTTGAAGCCGAGCCGCCCGCCGCTCTCCGCGCGTATCTGGCGGTCGAATTCCCTCATGACGTTCATCCACGGACTTCCTTCAGGCGCGACCGTTGCGAATTTGATCGTGTACTGCTGGGCGCGAATCGGCGGCGCGGCACGGTTTTCTTCTTGCCTGGGGGAGTAATCATCGCGTTCTTAGAATAGCTCCTCGATCCTGGATCTGAGGAGCTTTGCTTTCTTCTTGGCGATCGCATTCGAGAGCCGCGATGCCGGAAGGACCTCGAGCGATGTCGTATCCACCGTCGTCAGGCAGCGTTCGAACAGCGCCATGTCCTGCGTTTGGACGGCGTAGGATGCCGCGTAGTAAATATAGGTCATCAGAAACTTTCCCCCGTTCATTCTCAGACACTCCTCGAAATGCTTCCGGGATATTTCCGGGTCGCCCCCGAAGATGGGGGGCCGGCTGCCATACAGCGTGCCGAGGAGGAAATGCGCCCCGCCGTAGAAAAAGGAGGAATCGCTCTTGAGCACAAATTTCGTCAATGCCTCGACCTTGGGGATCTCGGCGACGGCGGTGAGGTCGGAAAGGTCGCTGCGGATGTAACTCCCCCACCCCGCCGCGGTCCAGAACGCGGCCGGAACGTCTTCCTTCGACAATCCCGCAAATCCTTTTGTAAATTCCTCGATGCCGCGTTCGGCGTGAGCCTGAAACTGCCGGTGCCGTTTCAGGATCCGCATCCCGTAGTCTCTCGCCCGCAGGTAAAACAGCCGCGCCCTCGGTGTGCTGTCGTCTTCCACGAAGCCGAGCGCATAGCTTGTATAGCAGTTCGAGGCAAGCAGGAGGTAGCGCGGATTGTCCGGATCCTGGCGGAGAATTGTTTCGATTAATTTGAGATTCGAGGCGATGCTCTTCTCCGCGAGGCCCAGATCCTGTTCTTCGTTCAAGACCTCGAACCCGGTGTCCATGATGCCGCCAAGGGAGCTCACAGCAATTTGCTGAAAGCAGCCGGAGAGCGCCAGCGCCAGAATTACCGCAACGCACGAGATTTTCATGAGAGCGAGAATGGCCGGAATATACAAAATGCAGGCGAGATAGGAAAGAACCGGCGGGGCGTTCAATCGAAGTTGATTGTGAGCGCATCGCTCACTATACTACGTGAGCCGATCCCCATGGCCAACCGGAATCCCGCCAACGAGATGGAAGGAGTGGGCAATGATATCGCCAGTGATCTACAGAGTCGGTCTGACCGTTGTCCTTATCCTGATTTTCGGGGAGGCGGCCCAACCTTCGCAACGCAAAGGCACAAGAATCGACACACTCACAAAGATCCCCCATGAACGATACTTTGAAGAACTCTTTCGGCGCCAGCCCCCGGAGCCTTTGAGGTCGCCCATCCTCCACCCCTCCGGACCGCAGTCGACGTTTCCCAACATCGACGTATCGCGCGACACGTTTCCCCAGAACGAGCCGTCCATAAGAATCAGCCACAAGGATCCGAACCGGATGGTCGCGGCCTGGAGAGATTTCCGCACCGGAGTGACTCCTGCGGTGCGCCGGGTGGGCTACAGTTTTTCCACAGACGGCGGAGCGACGTGGGGTCCGGTCGGCCTCCTTCCGCTTATCTACCAGGGCTCCGGTTTTACGCGCAACAGTGATCCGGCGGTGTGCGTGGACACCGGAGGCAACTTCTATATCGCCACGATCGCTCTGAACAACAACAATGGCGACTTGAAAAACATCGTGTACAAGTCATCGGGGTTCGGCGATTTCTTCGACCAGGCGTACTTTGCGCCCACCGATACTGCAGACCCCTTCTACGACAAGGAATACATCGCCTGTGACCTTAATCCGTCGAGCCCCTTCGTGAACAACCTTTATATCGTCTGGTCAACGTCCCGGTTTACCCGCTCGACCGACGGGGGAGTGACATGGTCCCACACGGTTTTTACGAACGGCTCTTCGGGTTTTGCACCCGATCTCTGCGTGGGCCCCGACGGCTCTGTGAATGTCGTCGCCCTCGTCGGTAACGGCCTCTGGTTTGACAAGTCGACCGACGGAGGTGTGAGCTTCCTTGCACACTCCGTCGTAGCGGACACGGTTGACAACTACGCCCCGCATGCCGGGAGAGGTAGTTTTCCTTCCATCGCAGCGGATATGTCCGGCGGTCCGAGGAATGGATATCTGTATACAGTCTGGACCGACACACACGGTGACGCCGATGTGTTTCTGGGCATCTCACGGGACGGCGGCTCCACGTGGTCGAAAGCGAGGCGAGTCAACAACGACCCGATCGGGAACGGCATAGACCAATACTGGCCGTGGGTCGCCGTGGACGATCGCGGCGTCGTGTCGATCGCGTATTATGATACGCGCAATACCCCCGACGCCTTCCATTTTGAAGTTTACCTGGCTTACTCATGGGACGGCGGGTTGACGTTCACAAACCGATTAATGAGCACGGCGCAGTCGCCGCGGAACCAGCCAAACGGGGATGTGCGTTTCGGCGACTATATCGGTCTCGACTCGTGGGGCAAGCATACCGTTCCCGTATGGACGGAT
>VBOC01000195.1 GCA_005877655.1 Ignavibacteria bacterium | reverse complement strand
TCTGCGAAACGGCCGTTGGACAGGAGATCGAAGAGCCACTGGTCGGTGTACTCGGGGTTTTCCTGCCGGATGCCGGCCTGGATTTCCAGGAGCCACTGGCGGTTGAAATATTCCTGAGCTCCGATCGCGGGAGAGAGTATGATCGGTACGCCGAGCGCGCAGTAGAACGAAAGTTCGCTGGGTTTGGTCCAAAGGATGTCGGTCGTGTGCAGCATCTCGGTGAATCGTTCGAAATACTCCCAGGGCGTAGCGGCGTACACAATCGTGACATGCATTCCCGCCTCGCGGCCCAGATCCTCACGGACCTCTTCAAAGTAATCGCGCACGACGGCCTTCGTGCCCGCAACAAGGTTCAGTTTGATCTCCCCGGCGATGAGCCTTCGCTTTAGACTGAAAGCGATCTTGCCGCCGATGTCCATCTGTGCTCCGGCGCCTCCCACCGCGTAAGCGAGCGTCAGGGACCGGTTGCCCGGATCCTTACAGTTTTCCGTTCCGAGAAAATGCTCGACGTCGCGGCGATGAAGGGGCCAGAATCGGTTGTTGGGATCCAGATGGTGCAGCCGCCCGCCGAGATCGGCTTTCAAAACGGAAAGGCCGTTCCCTCCGAGGAGTTCGTGCGGCAGCGGAAATCCCGTCAGCTGGATCCTCTCGGACGGCACCCCGTACGCCCGCAGACGCTGGGCCGCTTTCCCGCACGGAGCGAAGTAGATGATCTTGCTTTCCCACGGTTCTTTCGCCACCCACACTCTGTTGATGTCTGCGTCGCAGACAATGCAGTACACGTCGTCCAGGCCTTTAAGCTCGGCGGCGATTGCCGCGGCGTAAAACGAAGTGACGAGGGGCAGGTGTTCCTGCCGAATCGTGCTCAGCAATCCTGAACAGAGCCCCCGCTTGATGAACGATTCCAACAGCCGGACTCCAAAGGTGCTGTGTGATAGATTCCTGATCGGATAAAACGAGGGGATGGACTGGAACGCGTCGATGGCTTGAAAGAGCAACTTTCCGATTCCGGGAATGCGGCGGGCGCGGGAAAACCTTTCATAAATGCCCGCCATCCTCTTCCATAGCTGTTCCTCAAAAGGGGTCGTGCCGTCGTTTATCCCCAGAACGAGCAGCTCGCCCTGAGCGATGTCGCGCAACGGATAAATCGCCCGCATGTGGCCATACCCCATGTCGGCCGCGGCGAGCCAGGCCTTTGTCTTGCCCCGGTCGCTCTTCCCGGACTTGGGCGTCTCCCGGCCGCCCGGCGGGAGATTCTGGTTATGAACGGGCAGCGCACCGCCTGCCTGCCGCAAAAACGAGAAGCAACGGAAGAACCTGGTGATGCATGGATTGGCCATTTGGTTGCATGCCGGCGAAAGAGTGAAAAGAAAGTAACCAGAAAGTCCTGAAATGTCAATCGGCTTGAGCTCGCTAAATTTGACTTTCTACGAAATTCGTTCTATTATTGCGGTCGTCTCACGGTTGAGCGTGGGAGTGGAGGCGTGATGTTTTTGAGGCTGCGTCTTACATCCCCGTGGCGCGCGGGGAGGCGCGGCCGATGAGAAAGGACTCGCATGGCGAAACCGATAATTCTTTACGTCGACGATGACAAGATGGCGCTCGACGCGATGAAGTTCGGTCTGGAGGACCGGGGGTACGACGTTCTTCAGGCGAAGGGAGGACCTGAGGCGATGGTCCTGTTGAAAACAAATTCACCGAATCTGATTATCGCCGATCTCCGCATGGCGCCAATGAACGGATTCGACCTCTTCAAGGAAGTGAAGAAAAACCCGCGGTTTGCCAAGACCCCCATCTTCTTTTATACCGGCGTTGACGATTTCCTTTCCCAGAAGTATGCTGAATCTCTCGGCGTCGACGCCTATCTCGTCAAACCGATCGACCTCGACACCCTCGACAGCATTATCCGCGGTAAGTTAGGGATTCCATAACGTCCACCCGCCACCGCCAGAGTTGACTCCCTCAGAGCCGGCACAACCCCCGACCCGTTTCCTTTTTGTCGACCTGCTCAGGGGCTGGGCGGTGCTGGTTATGATCGAGACGCACGTGGTGAACGCGCTTCTCTTCGCATCTCTCAAGGACGAAACGCCCTTCAAGGTTCTCACATTCGTGAACGGCCTGGTCGCGCCGTCGTTTCTCTTCTGCGCGGGATTCGGGCTCGCGATCAGCCTGCGGCGCAGATGGGCCGAGTTCGTAGGATTCGGGAAGCCGCTCTGGAGATATCTCTTCCGCCTGGCGTTCATCATGGTCGTTGCATACTCGCTTCACCTGCCCTTCTTTTCACTGCGGAGGATGAGGGGACTCACAGAGAGCCAGTGGATTCCCTTCTTTCAGGTCGATATCCTGCAGGTAATCGTTGTCACGCTCCTTTTCCTGATCCTGCTGGCCTGCGCGGTCCGCAATCGGAGCGTATTTCGCAGCGCCGCCCTGTTGGTCGCGCTGGCCGTCGTTTGTCTTACGCCGATCGTGAACGGCATGGACTTTTCGCAGCTTCCGATCTGGCTTCGGCCCTATCTGTCGGCTCAATACAGATCCCAATTCCCCCTGTTCCCGTGGTCGGCGTTCCTGATCAGCGGAACAGTCGTCGGCTTCTACTTTATGGATGCCTCCGATTGGCAGGCGATCTGGATGAAATGGTTCGCCTGCTCTGCCGCGGCGGGGATAGCGCTTTCGCTCCTGGCGGAGGCCCTGCCCGTGAATTTGTACCCGAACCATAATTTCTGGCACGGAAGCCCGGATTTTTTCTTTGTGCGGCTGGGGCTCATCGGCCTCCCTCTCGCCGGGCTCTGGTACTATGAGCGGGGGAAGCGCGGTTCCGCTTTTTCTCTCGTTGCGTTGTTCGGACGGGAATCTCTTCTGGTTTACGTGCTCCACCTGCTTGTAGTCTATGGCTATACCTACGAGTGGAGTTTTGTCCGCCTGTTCGGGCCCACGCTGAGTTACCCCGAGTGTCTCGGCCTCTTCGCCGCACTTACCATCTCGATGTACATCGTGGCGTACGTGTGGCACCGGCTGAAGGGGTGGAATATGCGCGCGGCCCAGGCCGTCGAGGTCGCCGCCCTCGGCAGCATCGTCGCGGCGTTCATTCTCAAGTGAAGGGGCGCGGGCGGATTATTTCTTCAGAAGCCGATCGACGTTCCATCGGCGGATCTTGGAGAGAGTGTCGTAATCGGTGAGGTCGTAGTGGATCGGGGTGATGGAGATGTAGCGGTTCATGACGGCGATCTCGTCGGTGTCTTCCGACTCATCCATGACTTGGAGTTTACCGGTCAGCCAGTAGTACTCTTTGTTGTTCGGATCGCGCCGGACATCGAAGGTGTCATCCCACCGCGTCTTGCCCTGACGGGTGAGGCGGACCCCCCTGATCTCTTTTTCCGTAACGGCGGGTATGTTAACGTTGAGGAGCGTGCCATGCGGCAAACCTTCTCCGGCAACGAATGCGGCGAGGATCCGCGAGAATTTCGAGGCGAATCGGAAATCGGGCTCCTTTCCCCAGGTCGATAGCGAAACGGCAATCGACGGAATCCCCAACACCGTACCCTCCGTCGCCGCGGATACGGTGCCCGAGTAGATAATGTTGATGGCGGTGTTGGAACCGTGGTTGACGCCGGAAACGAGAATATCGGGCTTTTCTTTTAGGAGCGAGCGGACGGCAAGCTTCACGCAGTCGGCGGGAGTCCCTTCCACGGCATAGCCGAAGAACGTTCCGTTCTTGCTGAATTCCTTCGCGCGCAGCGGATAGTTTACCGTAATCGCATGGCCGACGGCGCTGCGCTGCTTATCGGGAGCGACTACGGTGACGTCTCCGAGCTTTTTCAATTCGTGAGTGAGCCCGGCGATGCCCGGAGCGTCGATGCCGTCGTCGTTGGAGACAAGAATCCTGAGCCGCTTGCGCGGGGCCGGCGCCACGGCTCTCAGTAACTTTCTTTCCCGGTGGGGAATCGCTGCGACTTGACGTCGTCGATGTACCCCCGGAACGCCGTGCGCATGATTTCCGCCAGCTCGGTATAGCGCCGCACGAAGCGCGGCTTAAATTCCTCGGTAAGCCCGAGCATGTCGTACACGACCAGCACCTGGCCGTCGCAATGCGGGCCGGCCCCTATTCCGATCGTGGGAACGGGGATCGATTCTGTGACTTCCTTCGCCAATGCGGCGGGGATTTTTTCAAGTACGATCGAGAACACGCCCGCCTCCGAAAGAATCCGGGCGTCGTTTAAGAGCGTTTTCGCTTCCTCTTTTGTCTGAGCCCGCACTTCGTAGGTGCCGAATTTGTTGATCGCCTGCGGGGTCAGTCCGAGGTGCCCCATGACAGGAATTCCGATCTTGACGAGGTGTTTTACGATTTCCGCGATGTATTCCCCTCCTTCGAGCTTTACCGCTCCCACGCCGACCTCCTTCATGATCCTCCCCGCATTTCGAATCGCGTCGTCGAGGCTTGCCTGAAAGGACATGAACGGCATATCCACGACAATCAGGGCGTTCTTCACCGCCCGCTTGACGGCTTTCGCGTGGTAGATCATGTCGTCGACCGTTACGGGCAGCGTCGTCTCATAGCCGTGCACCACGTTCCCCAGCGAATCGCCGACGAGAATGATGTCGGTTCCGACCTGGTCGAGGTATTTCGCGACGAGGAAATCGTACGCCGTGAGCATGACAATTTTCTCGCCGGTCTTCTTCATGGTCGTGACGGTCTTGGTCGTCACGACGCGCGGCTTCTTCGGGATTTCCGGATTGTTCTTCATCGCTGAGCTCCTCGGTTACGCCGTGCTGAAAACTGTCGAGGGGGCTTCTACGAATGTGATCCCGCAGGCAAGCTCGAAGCCTTTTTTAAGCGCCCGTGCAGCTTCCCCAAACGGCACTTCTCTGTTCAGAATCGTCCCGGCGTCGATCGTCCGCCCCGCCAGATCGGCCTCCAGGCGCGGCCGCGCGTGCCGGCTTTCGGTGGAAAGAAACTCGACGATCCGCCTGTGCCCCGTTCCTCCGTACCGGCGCTGGGCGCTGCCGACCAGCTTCCGGCCGTCGAACTGGATCTCGTACTTTGCCGAGCTGGAAAAGCAGGGGACGGATCGCGGGTCGTCCCGCGGAGGGGGATCATCCCGCACGGCGGGAACATCCTGCCCGTCCCGGCTCGGTCTCGCCGCGCCGGACAAAGCGGGATCGCGCTCGTCGGGTTCCGGGGGACCATACCGCTCAGCGGGGTCCGCAAGCTGTGCTTCGACTCCGAGCGCCTGCAATGAAGCGAGCAATCCCGCGCTGATGAGTTTATAGATTT
>VBOC01000194.1:2481-6748 GCA_005877655.1 Ignavibacteria bacterium | reverse complement strand
TGTGGGAAGTCCCCGGGGATCGGGGGCATTGGAATGTGGACTGGCCCTATGTCGCATTCCACTCATCGAGTCTGAAGCCATCCTCGCATGATACCGACAAGGAAACGTTCCTCGGGATGTACGGCAGGCAGAGTTTGCCCGATGCTGTGAAAGAAGGGAAACTTAGGAAACGAACCGGCAACTGGCTCGACCCTGTTGCAAGCCTCCATGCGAAAATTTCGCTTCGCCCGAATGAAAAAAAAACCATAAGCTTCACTCTCGGCGCGGCGGATTCGAAGGCGCAGGCATCGAAGTACGTTCTGAAGTACAGGCGGCTTCCTCAGGTAGACCGCGCCCTTCAAAAAGTCCACGAACGGTGGGGAGAATTGTTGAACACCGTCACAGTTGACACGCCGGACGATGCGATGAATATCATGCAGAATGTATGGCTGAAATACCAGACATCAATTGCAGGATAGTCAGCTCTGGCTCGTCGTCGATCCTGAACAAACGTTGCGGCAAATCCGGCTGCATGCCCGGCACCAGTTCCGGGACGGCACCGTTTACCACTGGTGGCACCCCTTGTCCGAAACCGGACTCCGCAATCAGGTCTCGGACAATCTTCTGTGGCTTCCTTACGTCGTGAATAGCTACCTCTGTGAGACCGGCGAATTCTCAAGGCTGGAACTCACTCAGCCGTGGGTTGACGATCCATCGCCCGCATCATTATACGACCATTGCACCCGCGCGATTGATTCGGCACTTCAGCGCTTCAGTCCGCGCGGCCTTCCGCTCATCGGCGGAGGAGACTGGAACGACGGTTTGAGCGCGGTGGGTCTCGGCATGAAGGGCGAATCGGTTTGGCTTGCGCATTTTCTTCATCGGCTTCTCACAGACTTCGTTGAGATTTCCGGGAACCGCAACGACCCGTCGAGGGCGGAGACGTATGAGTTGCGCGCCCGCCAACTGAAGGATGCGATTAATGACATCGCCTGGGACGGGGAGTGGTTTTATGGCGCCACGAAAGATTCAGGCGAAAGTCTCGGGAGTAACGCTAACAAGGAAGGTTCCCTTTGGCTCAATCCTCAGACGTGGTCGATCATCGCAGACGTAGCGGCCGACGAACGAGCACGGCAGGTGTGGGATATAGTGGAGAAAAAATTGGAGGCCGAGATTGGCCCTCTCCTCCTGCAGCCTGCGTACAAGACCCCCGATAAGGAGATCGGTTACCTTACCCGATACAGCCCGGGAATGAGAGAAAACGGCGGCGTTTACACGCATGCGGCTGCGTGGGCGATTATTGCGGCAGCCAAACTCGGCCGGGGAGAGAGTGCCTTTCGAATTTACTCGAAACTGAATCCCATGAACCGGGGAAAAGATCCGGCGCGGTATTGTGCCGAGCCGTACGTTACTGCTGGTAATATTGAAGGACCGGCTTCAGCATTTTACGGCAGGGGCGGTTGGACATGGTACACAGGTTCCGCGGCGTGGTTATTCAAGGCCGGCCTCGAATGGATTCTCGGGATCTGGAAAAAGTATACAGTTCGCAGGACCTTCCGGGGTCCTACGTTCAATATCCATGTGGAGAACCCGGATGGTGTCGAATGCGGCCTAAAGGAACTTACGGTCGACGGAGTGCGACATTGCATGACGAAAGGGCCTCGGGATAAAACAATTCCGGTGTTTCCAGCTGGAACCTCGCATACTATTCGTGCCGTACTTGGAAAGTAGAGAGCTGATTGAGATCTGCCTGCCGGACATTCCTTCACTCCAATAACCCGCCGGGAGCCGACACATCTGACATGAGTTTTCGCAAATTAAGAGAGGTGATGGATAACTTGACACCGGTCCGTTCCTTCACACCGGCCCGGATCCTCCACCTGCACTTCTCGGTTCTCCTTGTGTTTGCAGTGACAGCTTCAGCTCCGTCGCACGCTCAGATAACAACCGGCCAATTGCTCGACACGCTGCAACATGCCGCGTTCAATTTTTTCTGGTCTGAATCGAATCCCTCGAACGGCTTGATCATAGATCGAAGCGCCTCCGGCGCGCCTTGCAGCATTGCATCCGTGGGGTTCGGCCTCACGGCAATTTGCATAGGCGCCGATCCCGGATGGGTTGCGCACGCCGCTCCGCGTGACCGTGTTCTTACAACTCTTCGAACCTTCTGGTCCGGGCCTCAGGGAACCGGACAATCAGGGTACATCGGGTACAAGGGTTTTTTCTATCATTTTCTCGACATGACCTCCGCAGTGCGCACTTGGAACAGCGAGCTCTCGACAATCGATAGCGGACTTCTCCTTGCGGGGATTCTCTACTCGAAGCAATATTTCGACGGCAGCGATTCAAGCGAGGTCGAGATCCGCGCCCTTGCAGATTCGATTTACCGCCGCGCGGACTGGGAATGGTTTCGCAATCTCAATCCGGGATTGATGATGGGATGGAATCCGGGTACCGGGTTCCTGAACTACGGGCAGTGGATCGGCTATAACGAAGCGATGATCATCTACATCCTCGGCTACGGGTCACCCACGCATCGTATCCCCGACAAGTACGGATGGCAGGCTTGGACCGGCGGCTACCAGTGGCAGACTCAGTACGCCAACACGTATGTCATATTTCCGCCGTTGTTCGGTCATCAGTATTCTCATTGCTGGGTCGATTTCCGGAATATCGCCGACGCGTATATGCGTACCAAAGGGATTGATTATTCTGAGAATTCCCGGCGTGCGACGCTCGCACAACATTCTTACTGTGTCGCAAATCCGGGCGGCTTCGCCGGCTACGGGGACAGTTTGTGGGGAATCACCGCTTCTGATGCCCCGGGCGGATACAGCGCGCGCGGGGCTCCGCCTCCCCAGGGGGACGATGGGACGCTCGTCCCAACTGCATCCATCAGTTCGATCACGTTTGCACCGGAGATTGTCATCCCGACCATACACAAGATGTGGGATACGTACGGGTCGCAACTCTGGACCCCGTATGGTTTCCGCGACGCTTTTAATCTGGCTGTGAATTGGTGGGGCCCGGATGTGATCGGCATCGACCAGGGGCCCATCATCATCATGATTGAAAACTACCGTACCGGTTCAGTTTGGAATCGCTTCATGCAGAACCCGGATGTCCGGCGAGGCCTGGATTCGATAGGGTTCCGCACGGTGACAAGTGTAAAAGAGAACAAGCAAACCCCCGGGTCGTTCACCCTGGACCAAAACTATCCAAACCCGTTCAACGGCTCGACAACGATCCGCTTCGAGTTGCCTTCCGGCGGACATGTGCGTTTGTCGGTCTTTGATGTTCTCGGACGCGAGCTGATGCGGCTTGTCGATGAATATCGCGTGGCGGGCAAGTATTCAGAGCCTATGGATGCAGGTACTATCGCGAGCGGTCTCTATCAATACCGCCTGCAGTGGAACGGCCATGTTGCTTCCAGAAAGTTAGTTCTCATCAAGTGACACGGTGAGATCAACACTCCTTTTCCTCATCCTCATCCTCTCCTGCGCTGATTCCCCGAAAAAAGAGGCTGGTGGAACTCCGGACCAGCCGGGGCAGGTGCGGCGGGATTATTTTCTCGACACGTTGGAGGACAGGACGCTCAAATGGTTCCTAGATTTGACTCCCCAGGGCACCGGCCTCACACCCGACCGTTGGCCCACGCCGTCGCCCTCGAGTACTGCCGCCGTGGGATTTGCTCTCACCTGTTATCCGATAGCCGCCGAACGCACGCTTATCAGCCGAAGCGATGCGGCAATGCGGGTGCTCACCACTCTGCGCTTTCTCTGGAGTCTTCCGCAGGGAGACGGTCCTTCTCGAGTGTCGGGATACAAGGGTTTCTTTTATCACTTCATCAACACGAGAACAGGATTACGTGAATGGAATTGCGAATTATCGACGGTCGACACGGGCTGGCTGCTTGCCGGCGTTCTGTTTTGTCAGTCATATTTTGATAATGCCAGCAGTACCGATGTAGCTATTCGTGCGCTCGCTGATTCCATCTATAGGAGAGTCGATTGGCAGTGGGCTATGGGAGAGACGAGGGGAATAGTGATGGGCTGGAAACCCGAGGAAGGGTTTCACAACGCGTTTTGGCGCGGTTACAATGAGGCAATGATTGTCTCTATCCTTGCGCTCGGCTCGCCGACTCATCCCGTCCCTGCGTCCGTATGGGACGCCTGGTGCAGCACCTATCGGTGGGCAAATCATTACGGACAGGAATATCTCAACTTCATGGCGCTTTTCGGCCATCAGTACACACACGCGTGGGTCGACTTCCGCGGGATCAAAGACG
>VBOC01000194.1:0-2387 GCA_005877655.1 Ignavibacteria bacterium | reverse complement strand
TCCATCTGGGGATGGACGGCATGCGACGGCCCGAAAGATACCACATTCGAGGTTGATGGATTAAAGCGACAGTTCCGGTCGTACTCTGCCAGAGGAACCGGCGCCGAGGAAGAAGTTGACGACGGTACGATCGCGCCGACAGCCGCTGCGGGTTCATTGCCGTTTGCTCCCGAGATTTGCATCCCGGCGCTCAAAGCGATGCGAAGGAAATATGGCGGAAGCCTTTGGACCCACTATGGCTTCGTCGACGCATTCAATCCCACGTATAAAACTCCTGCTACGCCCGCGGGTTGGTTCGACCAGGACTATCTGGGGATCGATCAGGGGCCGATCGTTCTCATGATCGAGAATCTCCGCAATGAATTTGTGTGGCATATTATGAAGAAGAATCCTTACGTCGTCGGGGGATTGAAAAAAGCCGGATTTCGCGGCGGATGGTTGGACAGCCTGAAGACGAGATAGACTTCTATCAAACGAGCCGGAAGATTCTCCTGCATCGAAGTTTCTCATCTGTCAAACAGGTGAGCAGATTGACCCTCATCCATCGCATTGGATGCACCGCTTTTCTGGCAACATTCGGTATTGTTTTTTCTCTCATCGCCTCAGCGCAGCCCCGCACCTTTTGCAACCCCATGAACATCGATTATGCGTACTCTCCGATCCCCGATTTTTCCGAACAAGGCAACCATCGGGCAACCGCCGATCCGGTGATTACGATGTTCAAGGGAGATTATTATCTCTTTTCCACAAACCAATGGGGCTATTGGTGGTCGGGTGACATGCTTTCCTGGCATTTTGTTCCGCGCAAATTCCTTAAACCGCAACACAAAGTCTTCGATGAGCTCTGCGCCCCGGCAACGCTCGTCCTCGGCGACACGCTCCTCGTGATCGGTTCGACGTACACGCTCGATTTCCCGCTCTGGATGAGCACCAATCCCCGGATCGATGATTGGAAGGAAGCGGTCGATTCATTCAAAGTCGGGGCATGGGACCCCGCATTTTTTCTGAATGATGATGGGCGTTTGTACCTCTATTTCGGATCAAGCAATAAGTATCCTATCTACGGTCAGGAGATTGATCGGGCCACGTTCCAGCCGAAAGGCGAACGGAAGGAGCTTATCCTCCCTCACGGTGAAACACATGGATGGGAACGGTTCGGGGAGTACAACGACAACACCTTTCTCGACCCCTTCGTTGAGGGATCCTGGATGAACAAACATAGCGGCAGGTATTACCTGCAATACGCGGCGCCGGGCACCGAATTCAGCGGTTACGGCGACGGCGTCTATGTCGGAGACCGCCCATTGGGCCCTTTCACCTATCAAAAACATAATCCCTTCTCCTACAAGCCGGGAGGGTTCGCAAACGGCGCCGGACATGGATCGACTTTTCAGGACAAGTACGGTAATTGGTGGCACGTGGCAACCATGGCGATCTCCGTGAAAAATAATTTTGAACGGCGGATAGCGCTCTTCCCGGCCGCTTTCGACCCGGACGGTGTTCTGTATACGATGACGGCATACGGCGACTATCCCTGCTCGATGCCAACCAGTCGAGCAGATTCTCCCGGGACTCTTTTCACAGGTTGGATGCTTTTGAACTATAACAAACCGGTTGTGGTGTCCTCCACACACGGCGGGCACCAGCCTAACTTTGCGGTTGATGAAGACATCAAGACTTACTGGAGCGCGGCCACCGGGAACAGCGGCGAGTGGTTACAATCAGACCTGGGCGCCGAAAGCGCTGTGCACGCCATTCAAATCAATTACGCGGATCAGGACGCCGAGTTCCTGGGCAAGCAGGAAAACATTTTTCATCAATACAAACTATATTCTTCCGTTGACGGTAAGAGCTGGAACGACTTGGTCGATAAGAGCCGGAACAGCGCCGATGTGCCGCACGATTACGTCGAGCTCCCCTCTGTCGTTCAGGCGCGTTTTATTAAAATAGAGAATATTCATGTTCCCTCGGGCAAATTCGCGCTGAGCGGATTGAGGGTGTTCGGCAGGGGAAGGGGAGAGAGGCCATCGCAGGTGAAAAACTTTATTGTCCTCCGGGGCGCGGGTGAAAAGCGAAACGCCTGGCTGAAATGGCGGAGCTCAGACGACGCGTTCGGTTATACCGTTTATACAGGCATCGCACCGGACAAACTTTATAACGGCATCATGGTGTACGGAAAGAACGAATATTATTTCAAGGGTATGGATAAGGATCTCCCTTACTATTTCCAGATCGAAGCGTTCAACGAGAATGGCGCGAGCCAACGAACGCCGGTCTTGAAAGCGGAATAGAATCGGTGGCGATTGAGTTTCCTCACAGTCCTTCGATGTTGCCTTTTGTGCTTCCGACGCTCCCTGTCTCAAATGTTGCAGTTTCTCAATAACTCG
>VBOC01000193.1:983-6090 GCA_005877655.1 Ignavibacteria bacterium | reverse complement strand
TTTTATCGAGCGGCTTGAGAGCTGATCGGACGACGTCCGGATCGAGAAACCAATCGAGCGACGTGTAACCTTGAACGGTTACCTCTGGAAAAACAATGAGGTCCGAAGCGTCTTTTCTAGCTTTCTCGATCGCGTCAAGAATACGTGCAACATTGCCTTCAAAGTCGCCATTGGTTGTATTGATTTGTCCGATAGTGACGCGCATCCATGAGGATTCTAGCATTGGTATGCTCGCAACTTTGAGTGGAAACTTTAGCGGTCTCAGACTAAACTTGATGAAAGGATGAGAAGACTTAAGGATATTCCAGGGCTCGAAGCAAATCTTCTGGAGGAACTATCACTAGTTGCAGAGAAGTGCGACGCCGCAAACTGGGATGGATATGGCGCGTCTCCGATCGCGAAACAGACGTACTCGCACGCCCGCTCATTTCTGGACGCTCTTCCAGTAGGAACGCCGGTACCAACCGTCGGTGCTGAGCCCGATGGTCATCTTACTTTCGAATGGTATCGATCTCCTCGCCGGCTTTTGTCCGTGAGCGTAAGCCCTGAAGGTGAACTTCACTATGCAGCTTTGATTGGCCCTGCCAAGGCGTATGGGACGGAGCCATTCGCCAGCGAAGCTCCTCAAGCGATTCTCGATCTTATTCGACGGGTCATAGCGTCATGATGGAAGAAGGGGCGGTGGCGGCCGTCTTAGATGAAGAATGGCTTGCGCGCTTCGTTTTGTTTCGTAAGTGGATTCGCAGCGACCGAACGGTAAAGCCAGACGCTTTCATCCCGTATCCCTACCCGAATCTTTCAGTGACGCGGCACGTCGGGTTAATGGATTCTGAGCCATGGGAAATAGGTCAGGATGTGGCGGATGCCCGTCCGGCAACTTTGTACGGGCGAGCGGATCTGCAAGCCGTCAACTTTCGGCGACAGTCGCTTGCCATATCTGCGACACCAAGGCCCCGGAATCATGCCAACGTTAGCGGCTGGCCACCTGACAAGCCATCGCAAAAAATCGTTGCCCAAGAGATCGCTGCCCTGGCCGTTTTCATCCGTCGGCCTTAGCCAACAGAGCGATCACCGCGTGACGTACAACTCCAAGTTATGAAACGGCGCAAACGCGGCAGTCAGCGCGGCTTCGAAACTCATGGCGCGCGTCAGCAGATCGCGCGAGAGCACGCCCCAGGCGCCTTGCTTGCTTCGTACGTCGCGCGCGCCGGCAACCTCGTCGATAACGATTCCAAGTTCACGCTTGCCTCCGATGACACTTTTTACGATCGCCTCGGGCACACTAATCGATGGCGACATTCCAAAGCTGCCGCGCTCGCCGTCGGTCACAAAAGCCCAGCCGCGCAGAAACGTGTGCCACTCGCCATCAATTGAAATGGAATGAAAGCCGCCTTCCAAACCCACGTAGAGATTAGCGTCGAGTTTTTGTCCGACGAGAATCTCGCGCACGGCCAACGCTCGTTTTCGCGCGCCACTCATCAATTCCCAATCCGTTAAAGGCATCGCCGGCGCGTCAGTCTTGACTGGCCGGGCGACAACACTCGCATCGCGCCACCCTGAATCAATCTCAGCAATTCGCGCGATGCTGGCACGCACGGCCATAATTTTCGCAGCGCGGTCAGAGCCCAGCGCAATCGTGTGAATGCGTCTTCGCGAGGCCAGGTCTTTCGAAAAGGTTTGAGTTGACATTCAACTTCGCGGTTGTTGTAATCGAATCCTGTTGAGAGTTCAACCTCAAGACCGGCTTTACAGGCGTTCAGAGTTCAAGCTTTAGCTTGCGCGTCCGCCAAAATCACAACCTAAAGGTTGAACTCTAAACACCTGTCAGAGGTGAAGAGATGTCCGTAGCCGAACTGATTTACGACTGGAACAAAGTCGATCCCGTCCTGCAAAAACCCGATCGTCATATCGGCTTTGACGATGAGACCCTGCGCGACGGTTTGCAATCACCATCCGTGTGCGAACCTTCGGTCGAAAAGAAGACTGAACTGCTGCATTTGATGGATACACTGGGCATCGATACGGCCGACATTGGATTGCCCGGCGCGGGTGGCACTCACGCGGCGAGCGTCGAGATGCTGGCCCGCGAGATTGCCGACAAAAATCTGAAGATTCGTCCCAACTGCGCCGCGCGCACACATAAGAACGACATCATTCCCATTGCCGAAATTTCGCAACGCGCGGGCATTCCGATCGAAGCTTGCACGTTCATCGGCTCATCGCCGATTCGCTTCTATGCCGAGGAATGGACCCTGGATAAGCTGTTGCAAATGACGGAAGAAGCGGTGACTTTCGCAGTTAACGAAGGTTTGCCAGTCATGTTCGTCACCGAAGACACAACGCGCGCCGATCCCGAAACACTTCGCGCGCTATACACGACCGCGATTCGTTGCGGCGCGCGCGCGGTTTGCGTCTGCGACACGGTTGGCCACGCTACACCGGACGGCGCGCGCGAAGTCGTGAAGTTTGTGCGCGGCATCATCGATCAGCAAGGCGAGAAAATTCGATTGGATTGGCACGGACATCAGGATCGCGGCCTGGGCGTAATCAATTCAATTGCGGCGATTGAAGGCGGCGCCGATCAAGTTCACGGCTCGGCGCTTGGCATGGGCGAGCGTGTTGGTAACACGCCGATGGATCAGTTGCTGGTGAACTTGAAACTAATGGGCTGGATCGAAAACGATCTGACGCGCCTGCACGAGTATTGCGACAAAGCTGCCGAGGCTTGTCGCTGGACCATCCCGCTCAACTATCCAGTGTTTGGCCGCGATGCCTTTCGCACGGCTACCGGCGTACACGCCGCGGCTGTCGTCAAGAGCTATCGTAAGGGAGATACGGAACTTGCTGATCTGATTTATTCAGGGGTGCCGGCTGGCCAGTTTGGTTTGAAACAGGTTATCGAAATTGGCCCGATGAGCGGCAAGTCAAACGTGATCTTCTGGCTCGAGATTCGTGGACTGGAAGCCAGCGAAGATCGCATCGCGCGCATTTATGAACGCGCCAAGCAGGCATCGGCGGTGTTGAGCGAAGATGAAGTGATGGCCCTTGTGTGATTGTCGATACCTCCTGCGTCAGCGGGTGGGTCCGTCGTGGATTAGTTAGCCCTGAGCCAACGACCCACCCGCTAACGCAGGTGGTACTCACCTCACTAATTAATCGGAATAGTAATTGTCGTCGATCCTGCCTTACCCGCAGGAAAACGTTTCTGTCTGGCGATGCGCAGCGCGGTCGCGTCACCACCGGAGGCCTGTGTCACGCGACCGTGCTCATCATAAGTCACTTGGACTGTAACTCGCTTCGCGCCGGCATTCGGAGATGACTGGGTCTTGGGCGCAGTCGGATTGACGGCAACCGGATTTTCCTTTGGAGTCGTTAATGTCGTTGCCCCAGCCGTTGCAGCCTCGCGAGTCCTGGCAAGTTCTTTCGCGCGGGCTTCGCGTTGGCGCTTCGCAACTAAATCGGCCTCTGAGTTTGTCGTGGGTTGTTCGCTCTCGCTGGACACGGGAGATGTGTTGTTGGCAGCTTCATTGGAAACTTCGTTCGCCATTTCGTTCGAAGGCTCGTTGGAGACGACGGGCGGTGCGAGCGTCTGCGCATTGTCTGTCGCCAACGACTTGGCTTCATTGGCCAGCCTCGCGGCTTTGTTGTGAGCATACCAACCCCATGGAACTCCAATTACCCCAACGATCAGCGCCACCGCGCCAACGACCGCAGCTAGAGTCCAAGGTCTATTCCCGCGTCGCGCATCAACGGCGAATTGGGGGACAAACGTTCTAACTTCGACTGACGGGTCGGATGGAAAGTCAGTCGCGGCGTACTTCACGTCAGGCGCATCTTCGGCATCGCGGTCCTCTATATTGCCGGCAGAGACAGCTTCCATCGCGACCTTGCTCTCATCTTCGTGTAATTGTTTCTGTTCCGGAAATGGGGTCCGCGGCGCGATGCCTTCATCCATGCGTCGCAGCCCTTCAAGAACCACGGAAGTCCAAGGCTGATTGATTGTGTGTTCGGGAGCTTCGAACGCGGGGCTGAAAGTGAATGATGCATTCGGTAGAGTCAAAGCGTAGTAAACTGCCTCGACGCCACGCAGCACTCCGATGCGTGCATGCACTACCGATCCTGCCTGAAGATAGAAGTATCCGGGGCCGCTTGTATAGACAACTTTCAACCGCCCGGTCTTTCTTTGGTTGCAGAAGAATTCGATCAGCTCGGCGAGCGAAAGGTCGCTGAGTTCTCCGGTTAATGCCATAGGCTATTCCTCTCTCATCAGAAATTGGTGCGAGACCGCCCGGCGAGAACTGCCATTCGGGAGTTGTAGGTCGCGAGGCGATTCATTTTGGAACCGTGAAGTTGTAATTGATCATCCCGGTTACTTTTACCGGCATCCCTGAAAGCTTCGTCGGCGAGAAATGTGCAAGAGACGCTGCCTTTACGGCGGCTTCGCGGAGCATTGCCGGACCGCTGAGGGCGCGCGCGGAAACGACCTTGCCATTTTCATCGACCACCACCTCGACTTGCACAACTCCCTCAGTGCGCATTCGACGAGCGACGTCCGGATACACAGGAGGCGGCAGGCTCAGAGCTTTTCCGTTAAGCACGCCGCCCGATACAGGTTTCAGCAAAGGACGCGGGGCCGGCGGTGCATCGTTATCAGTTACTACGACGCGCTTGTTTGTGTCTGAGGGCGTACCGCGAAAATCCGGCGTCAAAGGCTGGACCGAAGATACCTTCAGTTTGTCGAGAGAAGTTGACGGAGGCAGGTTTGCAGAAACTCTATTCTCCGGTTGCTTCGTCGATGCGCCCAGGGGATTTGAGGACTTCGCATCATTAACAGCAGATCCCGAAGACTTCGAACTTACCAAATCGGACTGAGCAGACGCCGAAACTGGGGAAGGAGAAGCGCCCGGCTGAAGCATCTTGGCCATCGAGGCATCGAGATAGTAAAAGATCGTTCGATAAGTCATCTCCGAAGGTTCGAAACCAATCTTGCCGTTTTCGACCACCGCAACGGAGGTCGTCATCTTCACCCAGTTTCCAACCGAGTCGTACTCGTACTTGTAAACTTCCTTGCTCACCAGCGATCCGTCCGCCCTAACCAAAGTCATCT
>VBOC01000193.1:0-967 GCA_005877655.1 Ignavibacteria bacterium | reverse complement strand
CGGGAAATATTGGTTCTGGGTCTTTGATCCCTTGAGATCGTACTCGGCAGTTTCCAACACCGTTCGCTTGCTGTCTTCAACTGTTTTCCCACCTGCGTTCGATAGCTTGACTACTTCAGTGCGAACACGGCGCACTGGCCCAATCAATCCATCGCGCACTCGATCAGTTTCGTTGTCGGCGCCGTTAGCCGCGCTGGGTTGCGGTTGGAAGTTGTTGGCTTTCGCGGTCAAGTTAGTCTGGCCGGCAGCGGTCGCGATCATCAACGCGAGAGACAAAACCGCGAAGGTCAATCGGGTAGCTTGCTTTGACATTGTCTTCTCCTGAATCCTGAACTGAAAAGGTGAGCTCGAGGCTTTAAACTTCCAAGGGCAAGCGGGAAGCCCGGCAGGCTTCGACTCGACAATATTACTGCGTTAAAGCGAGTTTGTCTAGAGCCAACGTAGGGTGAAAGGATAAAAAGTTGGCTGCTTTTGCTGATTTTCGCTACTTCGTCGGGGCGAATTCGGCTAACAGACCGGCGATCTCGTCGATTACTCGGACAGCATCCGAAGCGTCAGTCACGTCATTGCAGAAGATCGAGAAGACCAGAACCTCGCCATTCCTAGTGTCCGCATAGCCGGAAAGCGAGTGGACGTAAGTGAGCGTACCGATCTTGGCGAATATGCGTCCGGCTTCACGCCGGAGGCGCCCACCCAATGTGCCATCGCGTCCCGCGATGGGCAGCGAGTCATGAAAGACTGAAGCCGAATTCGTCCGGGCGATCGCGGCAAGTAAGCGCGCTGTCGATTCCGGCGTCACGAGATCGAGACGTGAAAGACCAGAGCCATCGCGAATCGCCAAGCCACGGGTGCGGATATCAGCGTGATCCAGCCAGGACCTTACGACTGCGGTGCCAGCCTCGTCATCGCCGCGAGTGCGATCCTTGCGTGGATCAGGATCAGGCGCCGAAGCGCCACGCTCTTTTCC
>VBOC01000034.1:1131-5706 GCA_005877655.1 Ignavibacteria bacterium | reverse complement strand
TCCACCAGCAAACAGTCAAGCAATGGTCCGCCCGGAAAATCGCCGCCAAATACGGGGTAAGCCTTGCCCAGGTTTACATGGCCAAATACCGCGTCTCGGCCATGCTCAAACGGGAAATCAGAAAATTGGAAAAACAGATCATTTGACGTCCCATCTCCGTGCGCGGGTGTTCCGGCGTGGATCGACTGGACTCGCGCGTTCACCCAGGGTGTGCGCGCCAGGCCGCCTGCTCCGCGGGCGCGAATCCGTTTTTGGGAGCTGCGGCTAATTGCTGCGGAGCAGCGGCGAGAAGGTGACCCACGCCGTCGGCCATGGGTAGCTTCCGCGACCTCACAATCCCGCATCCGAACCATGAACCGGATCGTCCACGTCCTTGTCCTCGAAAACAAGGTCGCCCAATCGAGGACGAGTTCGAGAACGAGGACGAGATGACGGTCCATGGAAAGGTCTTGTGCGGAGCCGTGAAAAGAGCTAACAAGTGACGCGGCTGGAGTTATGTTCGAGCGCCCGGTAGAACGACAGATGCCTGGAGGATCAGCACCGCCTGGGGACAATTCCTTCAAACCGTTCCCGTTCCCGTTCCCGCCGCCGCCTTTGCCCGATTATGAACTGCTCCGCCGGATCGGTCACGGCAGTTATGGCGACGTCTGGCTCGCGCGGAGCGCCACGGGCGCGTATCGCGCCGCCAAAATTGTTTATCGCGCCACGTTCGCCAGCAACCGGCCCTTCGACCGCGAGTTCGAGGGCATCCGCAGATTCGAGCCGATTTCACGGTTGCATGACAGTCAGGTGGACATTCTCCACGTCGGCCGAAACGACGGCAGCTTTTACTATATCATGGAACTGGCGGATGACCGGAGCACAGGCCGGCAGATCGATGCCGCCCAATACTCTCCCCGAACTTTGCGCAGCGAAATTGCCCGGCGCGGAAATCTTCCCTGGGACGAATGCCTGCAGATCGGGCTTTCCCTGACCATGGCGCTGGAAAACCTCCACGCGCATGGGCTGGTTCATCGCGACATCAAACCTTCGAATATCATCTTCGTGAACGGCGTTCCCAAACTCGCCGACATTGGCCTCGTGACGCAGGCGGACGAGACCGTCTCCTTCGCCGGCACAGAAGGTTATATTCCACCCGAAGGTCCCGGAACTGTGGCGGCCGATTTGTACAGTCTGGGAAAAGTCCTCTACGAGATTTCCACGGGAAAGGATCGTCAGGATTTTCCTGAGCCGGCCACGCAGTGGGACGGAATGCCCAACGAACCGGCCTGGCGCGAGTTTCACGAGGTGCTGCTGAAGGCGTGCGAACCGCACGTGATCATGCGCTATAAGTCCGCGCACGAAATGCGGGCCGACCTGGCGCTGCTGCAGAGCGGCAAATCGGTCAAACGCGTGCATCTGCTGGAAAAACGATTGACCCGGCTGACCCGAATCGGGTGCATCGTCGGCGTCATCTCTGTGCTCACTACAGTCGGCTATTTTTATCAGCAGCAGCAAATCCGGCAGGTGCAACGTCTGGTGCAAAAGGAGACGCGCGAACGCGAACGAGCCGAGGACGCTCTGCTCAAACTGCAGATTCAAAAGGCCGATGAGCTTTTTCGCGCCGACGATTCGAGCGCCGGTTTGGCCAGTCTGGCCCGTCTGTTGCGACACGATCCCTCCAACCGGCTGGCCGCCCAAAGGCTTTTTTCGGCCCTCTCCCGGCGGACGTTTGCACTACCCGTCGTCGGCCCGATCAAACACGATCGGGAAATCCTTTACACTCAGTTCAGTCCGGACGTTGGGACTCCGGTACCGGACGACCCTTGACCGCGCCGCTCCCACATGAGCAGGAGGTGTGGTATGCCGAATTCAGTCCGGACGGGCAAAACGTCGTCACGGCGTCGTTTGACAAAACCGCTCGAGTCTGGGACGCGAGGTCGGGCAGACCTCGCACAACACGCCTGCGTCATGGCGACAAAGTCTGGTCGGCCGGCTTCAGTGCTTCGGGGCGCAAAGTGGTGACGGCTTCCGAGGATGGCACGGCGCGGATTTGGGACGCAACGACCGGAGAACCGTTGACGGCTCCACTTCATCACGGCGCCAGCGTGAATTTTGCCCAATTCAGCCCGGATGAAAAATGGATTGTCACCGCCTCGGATGATCACACGGCGCGGATATGGGACGCCCGGACGGGAAGGGAAACGGTCCTGCCCCTTAATCACTCCGGTTCGGTTCGTGGCGCCCGATTCAGTCCGAACGGGCAGTGCGTTATCACGGCTTCGGAAGACGGCACCGCCTGTTTATGGGACGCGCGGACCGGGCGCCTCCTGGGCCGTCCGCTGAAACACCTGGGATTCGTTGTATTCGCCCGGTTTAGCCCCGACGGTCGCCGGGTTGTGACCGCTTCTGCAGATCGTACCGCCAGCGTGTGGAATGCGGCGGACGGCGAGTTGATCGCCGGGCCTCTTCGACACCTGAGTTACCTTCGTTTCGCGCAATTCAGTCCGGATGCCGGAATGGTCGTGACCGTATCGAACGATCGCACGGCCCGGATCTGGAGCGCAACCACCGGACTCCCCGTCGTTGAACCCATGCACCTGGGAGGTGAAGTCAAGGCCGCGGAGTTCAATCCGGACGGTTCGAAAATTGTGACAGCCGATTCGAGCGGTGTGGCCTGGATTTGGAAGATACGCCCGCCGGAGGCAACCAGGCCTGCGCTGGAACACAAAGGCGCAGTCCGCTCCGCCCGATTCGGCGCGGACGGACAGCGCGTGATCACGGCGTCGGACGACGGCACGGCCCGGGTTTGGGATTCGCGCACCGGGCGCGAATTGACGCAACCGCTCAGCCACTCAGCTCCCGTCCACGCTGCGTTGCTCAGCCATGACGGCCGACGCGCTTTGACCGCTTCCGAAGACGGAACTGTTCACCTTTGGGATTTGGGCACAGGTCGGGACCTGATCGACCCGCTGCGCCATGCGGCACCGGTGAGGTTCATCCAGTTCGGTTCGCGGGAGGGACGCATTCTTACCGCGTGCGACGACGGCACGGTTCGCATTTGGGACACATCGACCGGCCGCGAAGTGGTCAGCCTTCTTCAATATCCCGGCGAGATTCGGGCAGCACAGTTCAGCGCTGATGGCCAACGCGTGATTGGCTGTTCAGCCGATAACTCAGCACAAATTTGGGACGCGACCACCGGCCATCCTGTGGGCGAACCGCTTCGTCATTCGAACGTCGTTTGGTTCGCCCAGTTCAGTCCGGATGGACAACGCGCCGTGACTGCTTCAAGCGACGGGACCGCTCGCATTTGGGATTCGCGCACCGGACGTGAAGTGACAAAACCACTCCAGCATTCCGGCCGTGTTCGGTTCGCTGAGTTTAGCCCCGACGGACGCCACGTCATCACGATTTGCCCGGATAACACCGCCGTCGTTTGGGACATACCCGAGTGTCGGGTTGTGGCTGAACCGATCAAACATGCCGGCGAAATCCTGTCCGCCCGGTTCAGCCCCGACGGAAAAAGGATCGTGACCGCCTCCCGCGATCAGACAGCCCGGGTCTGGGACACACTCACCGGGCTCCCGCTTTCGGAACCTTGCACCCATCGCGCAGCGGTTGAATTCGCCGAATTCAGTCCGGATGGACAGGAAATCGCAACCGCGTCCCAGGAGGGCGTCGCGCGGATTTGGGAGATTCCGGAAGCAACCTCACCGATCCCTCTCTGGCTGCCGCGCCTGGCTGAAACGCTGGCTGGCCAGCGGCTGGATGATATGCGAATCACCTACCCCGCTCTGGACGAGTTGGTCGCGTTGAAAATGGAGGTCGCCCAAAGCCCGGCCACCGACCCTTACACCGCGTGGGCCAGAAGACTGTTCGGGGAATGAACGTGCGCTGTCCGTCATTCCGGTCGTTGTGCATTTTGTCTTCTCCTTGCTGCGCGACAGGTTTTACGCTGTTGTCCTATGCCGGCTCATGAGACCAAGCGGCTTTTCATCAGCGACCTGATCTCTCTCGCAACGATCGAACTTCATCTGCGCGGCCGTCAGCGCGACGACGTGCTCACCGAACTCGTCGCCAAAATTCCTGAGATCGCGGACCGGGCTGAAGCCCGGCAGACTCTGCTCCGCGCGTTGCAGGAACGCGAACAACTCCACAGCACGGGCATCGGCGATGGCGTCGCCCTGCCCCACGCGCGCAACGCGCTCGTCGGCCTCGTCGAAAAGCCCGTGGTCGTTTTCGGCAGGCACGAACAGGGAATTGGCTATGCCGCCATCGATGCGCGGCCTGCCCGGCTCTTTTTCCTGCTGGTGACCACGACCGTTGCGCAACACCTGGCGATCCTCGCCCGCCTCAGTCGCCTGATCCGCGATCCCAAACTGCGGCAGAACCTGACCACGGCCGAGAAAGCGGAAAAGATCATTGCGCTGATCCGTGAAGCGGAAGAGCAAATGTGAGGCGTAGATGGCGCGCCGTATCTCATTTTTTTGCAGGACGCATGGACGGCGAGTGGCACGGGCGTCCCGCCCGTTCGCTCCCAGCCAGAAACTCACGGGCGGGACACCCGTGCCACAAACCTTGCAAAAAATTGAG
>VBOC01000034.1:0-989 GCA_005877655.1 Ignavibacteria bacterium | reverse complement strand
GTCTCGCGGCCGAACACGAGATAATCGCCCGGCGAATAACGGACCTCCGCGTAGTGCCGCGGTCCGCGCGATTCGATGAACCGTAGCCGGGCGGCCGGGAGCCAGTTGTTTTTGAAATGCCGCCCAGTCCGGCCACCGATGCCACTGGACGTGCTCCCAGTAATCCATCCCCGCGCGTTTGAGTTGTTTGTCGTCGAGCCTGAACCCGAACGGCTCGATCAGGTGCAACGTCGTCCTGGTCGCGGCGCACAGCCGCGCCACGTTGCCCGTGTTCGGCGGAATTTCCGGTTCAACCAGCACAACGTGCATTTCGGATTTCGGATTTCCGGTTTGGAATTTGTAGAACACTTTCCACAATACCAGCCCATGCGCCTCCATCCCGCCGAACCGTTCTTCTGTTTAGCGCCGCAGCAGATCGGCGACATGGAAATCGCGCCGGACAAACCGTACGTCTCGCGTTATCGCTTCATCGTCGCCGACGGCCCCTCGGACAAAGTCGAATTGGAAAGGCTGTGGAAGACTACACTCACCCTCCGACTGTAAAGATTGACTGAGTGACTGTCTCGCTTCGCTGGCACCCCCGGACCCATACCGGTCGCAGAAAGCAGCCGGGAGATCTACTGCCGCTTGCCCGACATTGCCGCGACCGACTTCTGCACTCTCCCGCCGCCGCGCATCGGGCGTTCGCGGCCCCTTGCACTTGCCCGCACTCCCGGCCTGGTACATGGCACTGATTTCGTTGGAGGCAAGGGCACGATTGTAAAGGGAAACCTCATCCAGTTGCCCTCTGAATTTACCATCCCAGTAGGATTGTCCTGAGGTTCCAAAGTAGAGCGGGAGTTTTCCGTAATTCTGCGGAAAGTTAACGGTCACTGTGCTCTCAAGTTGTCCATTGACGTAAAGCTGGAGGTAGTTGGCACCGCGCACGCCGGCTATGTGGTACCACACGTTGGTTGTAACTATGGTCACAGAATTAGCGACGGCTTCGA
>VBOC01000191.1 GCA_005877655.1 Ignavibacteria bacterium | reverse complement strand
TTCCCTCATATCGTTTCCGTCGGGCTTCGCGATCTCCCTCCGGGAGAATACGTCGAGCAGCGGCTCGAAGCGCCGGGGATTGCGATTATAACGACGAAACTGTCCTGGCCGGATATCACCGCAATTCTCATTTCGTTCGCCACCAACGAGCCCGACGAGGGGAGAGTCGACAACCTTCTGATAGAATTCCAATCCAACGGAAAGGAGGGCATCGAGTGCTCTCCGGAGATCGTCATTACCTCCAAGAGCAAATTCACGGCCGAGAAAATCGAGGCGTCAAGCTCCGGCCGCCGGGGAGTCGGTGCCGTGATGATCGACACCGCCCAGACTCCCTTTTTCGTCGTCGATTCTGGTCTGGATGTTAATAATGGCGAAGGCATAACCCGGTTCCGGCTACAGACCGGCGAGCTCAAGAAGAACGGCTCGCTTAAATTTTTTGCCCGGTTTCCCCAGGAGGGCCAGCCTGCCGGAAAGATCAAAGACGGCCTCTCGAAGGGGGAGCGACTGCTCACCCGCTGCCGTGAGTACTGGCAAGGCTGGAAACCATTTGAGGGGAAGATCGACTGGCGAAATATTCTCGAAGCGAGGGAAGTCAAGAATGGCAAGAAGATATTTCAGGTCGGCCCAACCGTCTACAGGGGATTATGGGTCGTCGATGGCAATTTCCTGCTGGAAGCTGCCCGCTACCTCGGCTGCGATAAGGAGGCGCAGGAAGGACTCGAGTCGATCTGGAACCTTCAGGACTCCAACGGGGCATTTTTTGCCGGAGCGGGCGAAGCGCATTGGAAAGACACAGCCGTGGCGGTCTATGCGCTGATTCGCCAGGCGGAGCTTTCCGGGAACTGGGAATTTTTCAATTCGACCTATCCCGACGCCTACAAGGCGATGATGTACCTGAAAGGACTGCGCGATAAGGCGATCAATGATGGAACCGCGAACGGAAAGTATGGACTACTTCCCCGCGGGTTCGGTGACAGCGGAATCGGCGGCATCCGGTCTGAACTCACCAACACGCTCTGGACCCTGATCGCCCTGAAGAAGCTGCTCGAAGTCGCGGACAGATTATCCCTGCAGAAGCGATCGGACTTGCGCGATTTCTTGCGCGATCTGACGATGAACTTCATGGCGGCGGCGCGAGAGGAGATGCGGCAGCATCCTTCCGGATTCTCCTATCTGCCGATGCTGATGAAGGAAGACAGCCAGTGGTCGGCTGCGGACGAGCGAAAGCAGCCCCGCCCTCAGGCGGCCCAGATTTATCTGTCCCAGGCGATTTACCCCGGACTCCTGTTCCCGCAGACCAGCGAGATTGTCAAGGGACACATCGAACTGATGAAGGCCGTCACCCGGGAGGAGATCCCCGTTGAAACTGGTTGGTTAACGAACGAATGCGTATGGCCGTATAATGCGCCGATCGTCGCGCAGGTGTATCTGTGGGCCGGTCTCCGCGATCTGGCCCGAAAGACGTTCATCGGATTTCTCAATCACGCGTCGCCTCTCTACGCCTGGCGCGAAGAACAGGCGTTGTCGACATCAAAAATCGAACAATACATCGGCGACATGCCGCATAATTGGGCAAGCGCAGAATGCATCCGCTACCTCCGGCACATGGTGATCCTGGAAGACGATGACAAGCTGCGGCTGCTGGCGGGCATAGGCGAGGCCGACCTGGCGGCGCGAGAACCGATCACGATCAGCTACTCTCCGACCCGCTGGGGGAGGGTGACAATCTCCCATGAGCCCCTCCCTGACAAGCGATGGATCACGCGCTTCATGCGCGAAGGTTTCGACCAGAGTACAATGCCGAAGCTTTCGCAGGTCATCCTCCCGCGAAAGCTCCCGGCCGATGTCCATTTTGGCGAAGTCACGCCGGCGCATTTTATTAAAAACGGCCCCGATGTGTTTATCGATCCGGCCGCAACATCCTGGGAGGCGACGTGGAAGGACTTCAGCAAGTAAGCTGCACCGGAGGAACCCGCGGTCGCCGAGCCATGATCAAGAAACTGATCCTCCTCCTGACAGTAATCTGCTCCCCCGTATCCGCTCAATCCGCGAATCCCGCCGCCCGGCTCATTCCGGCGTTTGAGATCCGGGCCAATAATCTCGAACTCACTCGTCCGGCGCAGCCCGAGCAGTACTTTGACAAGATCGGAAGGCGCGCGGGTTTGATGGGCTACGAGAGTGGACAATTCGAGATGTGGGTGTGGCCCTGGAAGCCGCTCCTCGGCACATCCACGCAGCCGATGCTGGCGAAGCAGATCGTGCGCACGATCTCGGTCACGCCGGAAGTCACGACACTCACCTATACCGACGAGGCCTTCACCGTGAAGGAGCGGATCGTAGTCCCGCGAGATGAGCCGGGCGCCATTCTCCTCCTCGAAGTCCACACCACAACGCCCCTTGCAATCATCCCCGGGTTCATCCCGGTCATGCAACCGATGTGGCCGGCCGGAATCGGAGGTCAATTCAGTTATTGGGACGACGAAGTCAATGCCTATGCCATTTCCGAAGGGCAGTGGCGCGCGATCTTTCTATGCGGCTCTCCGGCGGGTCGGCAAATGGCGGCGCCCCCTGCCCACATGTTCGCCGATAACCCGCTGCAGTTCAGGATTGATGTCAAACCCGGAGAGACCGAAGGCAAATTCATTCCAATCGTCATCGCCGGATCTCTTCCTGACCCCGCAACCGGAAAGATGAAATTCGATTCTGTTAAGGCAACCTATAACAGACTGTGGAGGAACGCGGAGCGGTATTATCAAGAAAACAGCGATTACTATGAAGACCTCCGGCGCTCAACGATGCAAGTCATCACTCCCGACAAAGAATTCAACCTTGCCTATGAGTGGGGGAAGGTTGCCCTTGACAATCTCATGATCGTGAATCCGCGTCTCGGCCGCGGGATGGTCGCGGGCTTCGGGCTCTCCGGAGCCGGGGCCCGGCCGGGATTTGCGTGGTTCTTCGGAGGGGACGCCTTCATCAACTCGCTCGCGATGGACAGCTACGGAGATTTTGACAAGGTGCGCGACGCTCTTACATTCACACAGAAATGGCAGCGCAGGGATGACTTTCCGGTGAGGAAGAAGAATGCCGCCGATCCTCCCCGGGACGTCGGTAAAATGGCGCACGAATTGTCTCAGAGCGACGGTGTGTGCGATTGGTGGAATGATTACCACTACGGATACAACCATGCCGACACGACTCCCTGGTACATCGTTGCCATGGCTGATTATGTCCGGACGAGCGGGGATCTCGAGTTCCTGAAAAAAAGCTGGGGCTCCGTGAAACAGGCATACGAATGGTGCCTGAGCAAGGACAGCGACAATGACGGCTTGATGGATCTGAAGGGTGCGGGGCTCGGCGCCCTCGAATTCGGTAAGCTCGTGGGAATTTACGCCGATGTCTACACGTGCGGCCTCTGGGTGCAGGCGGTCAAAGAAATGAAGTACATGGCGGAGCTTCTCGGCGACAGCGGAGGTGCCAGGCAAGCGGAGGTCCAATTCCGGAAAGCCCGGCCCCAACTCGAAAAGAAATTCTGGATGGAGAAGGACGGATTCTACAGCTATGGCGCCACGGAGAAAGGGGAACAAGTGCACGAGAAGACTCCCTGGGCAGGGGTGGCCATGATGTACGAGCTGCTCGATGAAGACCGGACTCGGAAAAGTATCGAGGCGTTCAACGGCGCCGATCTCTGCACGGATTGGGGGGTGAGGTCGCTCTCCGATAAGTCAGCTCTGTTTGAGCCGACGAATTACAACTATGGAGCGGTGTGGCCGTTCATCTCCTCGTTCTTTAACACGGCGCAGTTCGAGCACCATAACAGTCTCGCAGGATATCAGATCCTGCGATCGGTGATCAGTCACGCCTTTGACCATGCCCTGGGCGTTGTTCCGGAAGTTTTTTCAGGAGAGCTGAATGAGAAGCTGGGGGAAGGTTATCACCACCAGGGATTCTCGACGACCGGGTATATGCTTCCACTCGTGCGCGGGATGCTCGGCCTGCAGGTGGATGGCGTCGGAAAGAAAGTCACGTTCAGGCCGAGGCTGCCCGCCGATTGGGACAGCATCGTATAGAGGAGGAGGGTGTCTACGAACTCCGGGTGATCAGTACGTCTCACTCAAGCTGCACTGTCGAACTCGGGCCCGAGCTACCCGCCGGATCGGCGGTCAAGCGCTACATCATCCGGGGTGGCGATGTTGCCGGGAATCCTCCCGAGCCGCCCCGTCCGTTTGTCGCGGCGGCAAAAAACGGTGCCGTCATGGATTACGTTTACGGTCCCGCCCCGGCTTTCGTGGTTCCGCCATCCGATGTTCAGGCGGGTGCTGTTAACAAAGGGTTAAGGATCCTGAAAGAGTGGGCCGAAGGAGGTCACATCCGCCTATCAGTAGAGGGATTGGAAAATCATAGTTACCGCTTGAAGGTTTATGATGCGGGGAAGATCCTGTCCGTAAGAGGGGCAGAATTGAAAAACGATTCCATAGTCGTGTTCTTCGATAAGAGCGCGCCGCACGATTTCGTCAGGAAGGAAATTGTCGTCACATTAA
>VBOC01000192.1 GCA_005877655.1 Ignavibacteria bacterium | reverse complement strand
GCGTTGCATCCGATGTCCTGAAGAAGAGCCCGCACGTTCTCCGCCACACATTCGCGACCCACATGGTTAATCGCGGCGCCGACCTCCGGGCGGTAAAGGAATTGCTGGGGGACGAGAGTCTGTCGACCACACAGTTATATACGCACGTAACCGTCGACCGGTTGAAACGTATTTACAAACAGGCGCATCCAAAGGCGGAGTAAGTCCGGGAGAGTCTGATCTTAGAGGGGAATCGCAATGGAAATCCGCATTACGGCGCGTCGATTTAAACCGCAGAAAGAAATCAGAGACCACGCCGTTGCATCAATCCGAAAACTCGACAAATTCTGCGACCGTACCGCCCGGGGAGACATCATCCTTAGTTTCGTGCACACCGTGAACAGCGTGATGTGTGCCGAAATTATCCTGCATGTCGACGGCAAGGTGCTTACGGCGAAGGATACATCCGAAGACTTCAAAAAATCGATCGACCTGGCGATCGCAAAACTCGAACGCCGGCTCTCAAAGCACAAGACGAAACTCCGGATGAAAAATAAAATGAAGCTCAGGAGGGTGAAGGAAGACAGCATATTGCCCCCCGAAGGGGAGGAGGAATGACGCTGAAGGCCGCCAAAGAGACAAGAAAGACGAGCATCACGATCGGGTTCCTTGTCGAATCGAACAAGGAACGGCTAAGGCTTACCTCGCTGACCGGGGATGCGGGCTTCGACAAAAAGATCACCGACAAGAACGTGCACCGGCCGGGGCTCGCCTTGGCCGGTTTTGTCCAGCTTTTCAGTTACGATCGAGTGCAGGTGTTCGGAAACACCGAAATCAGCTACCTCGAACAACTCAATCCCGCCCAGAGGGCGAAGGCTCTTGAAACCATTTTCCGTTTTGATGTGCCCTGTGTCGTTGTGACAAGCGATAATAAGGTCGACGAAACATTCGTGAAGTACGCGCTCGCGAACAAGGTGCCGGTCCTCCGGACCCCCTTCGAAACCACGAAATTCATCTATTTCCTCTCTGATTTCCTGGATGACCAGTTTGCCCCCCAGACCGTGGTGCACGGATCCTTCGTCGATGTATACGGTATCGGCGTGCTGCTGATAGGCCGCTCGGGAATCGGGAAAAGCGAGATTGCCCTCGATCTCGTCGAACGCGGGCACCGTTTGGTCGCGGACGATGTTGTGATGATTACGAATCCGGGGGCTCGGGCTCATCGATGTCCGGAGCATGTTCGGTATCCGCGCAATCCGGTTTCAGAAGCGGGTAGAGCTTGTCATTGAGCTCATGGAATGGCGCCCCGATGAGGATTATACGCGGACCGGTCTGGACGATGAGGGGATATCGATCCTCGATGTTCAGCTCCCGAGAGTCGAACTCCCCATTTTTCCCGGCAAAAACGTGACCGTAATCTGCGAAGTTATCGCCCTGAATCATCTGCTGAAACACTACGGGTATGATGCCGCGAAGGAGTTTTCCAAGCGGCTGGAAGCGGTAATTACGGAGAAAAGCAAGCATATTGGCGAACGGGCGATCGATTACTTCGAACATGATTTTGAGTGATTGATCTATCTCACAAATTCCTTGACAAACAACTAATTATTCTTTACTTTTGGGCATTCTATCCAAAAGGGAGCTTTTGCAAGGAATTTAAGCCCTGACATGGTTCGGTGGATGAAAAAAATATTGAGCCTCCTCCTGGCGGCGATCAAGCGCGCGCTGCGAAGGGAGCACTACTACCTGGACGAGGGTCAAAACCTGCACCTGGTGAAGCGCCTCCATCTCAAGTGGAGCCTTGCATCGTTGGGCGTGCTGGCGATCGGTGTGACGGCGATTTATTTTGCAAACGATCTGGCCGGGGATTTGCTGGGGCTCGGATACGGGGGGCAAGCCGGAATGAAGCGCGAAAACCAGGTCCTCAAGGAGCGGGTTTTAACGCTCGATGCCCGTGTCGGGGAGCTGGAAACCTCGATGAACCACCTGAATGCGCAGGGAAATCAATTGCGCCTTCTGGTAGACCTGCCGAAGCTGGACGAGGCGGCTGCCTCCGCCGGAACCGGAGGCGCGGCGGCGCAACCCCTGTCGGATGTAATAAGCGACAACGGCACCGAGCACCTGCAGTCGGCGGCTTCGACGCTCGAGAAAATGGTGGCCGAACTCAAGGTCCAGGAGCAGAGCTACCTGCAAATCGAGCGGAAGTATCAATACAACAAGTCGTATTTTGCCGCGTTGCCCGCTCTGAAGCCGATGGACGGATTCTACTCCGCTCACGATTTTGGGATACGCATGCACCCGGTTCTGGGAATCATGAGAACGCATGAGGGCATTGATATCGTCAACGATGTCGGGACTCCGGTTGTCGCTGCCGCGGACGGGGTCGTCGATATGGCGGGTCAGAGCGGCGGGGGGTACGGGATAACGTTGATTCTGAGCCACGGATATGGCTACCAGACCCTGTATGCTCATCTCTCGAAGGTGCTCGTCCGCGCGGGCGCTCACGTCGTGCGCGGCGAGGTCATCGCCAAGAGCGGGAGGACCGGTCTCGTCAGCGGGCCCCACCTGCACTACGAAGTCCGGTTCAATGGTATCTGCAAGAACCCCGCCGATTACTTCCTGGATGATCTCAAGGCCTCCGAGTACCGCGCTCAGCTTGCAGCGCACTAAGGATCACAATCCGCCGCCGTTGAACTTTTGCAGTCTGCCCGCTGTTTTCTGTATTAATGTTATCGGAAGATCGAGGAGCCCACGATGATCTGGACGATGGAACTCGCTTCATATCTCGATGAAGCACCGTGGCCTGCCACGAAAGAAGAGCTGATCGATTATGCAATGAGGACCGGGGCGCCGTCGGAGGTGATCGAAAACCTCCAGGAGCTGGAAGACGCCGACGAACCGTACGAAAATATGGAAGAGATCTGGCCGGACTATCCCACCGACGGCGATTTCTTCTTTGAAGATGAAAACGAGTACTGATCGCCCTGCTCTGCAATACTGAGAAAGCGCAATCCGGAAACGTTTGCGGCGCGGCATTCTCAGCATGCACCCAGCACCCATCCAGCCGGATCGCGGATGGGTTTTTTGTTTAGGATGCCCGGCCTGATCATCCGTTCGGGGTTTCTCGGGCCACCGTCGATTCCCTTCCTCTTCTTCATAGCCATTCCGGCGGCGCTCGCCCAGCCCCTGCCCGACCAGCGAGATCTGGAGATCGATAAGGTGGAATTTACGGGGAACAAGACATTCTCGGGGGGGGAGCTGCAGGATCTCATTCAATCGAAACCGACGCCGGGAGGGATCTCAAAATTCCTTTATCGGCTACTCGGAGAAAAATTCGGCTCCAAACCCGAATATTTTGACCCCGATAGGCTCGAGGCGGACCAGAAACGTCTCGTCGAGTTCTACCAGGAGCGCGGATTCTATGACGGCCTGATCGAAGGAAAGTACCGGATCGATTCAAGCGATCAGAGTGTCGACATCCTCTTTGCGATCGATGAGAAAAAGCGTTCGCTCGTCGACAGTGTCGTCTTCCGGGGACTGCGGGGGATCGGCGAGGATGTGGCGGAAAAGATTTTCAAGGAACCGCTGATCCAGAAAGGGATGCCGTATGAACGGGCAAGCGGATCGGCCGAGATCCGCCGCATACTGGACATCCTTGCGAACAACGGCTATCCCGCGGCGAGATTCGAATATGACAGTTCGGGCGCGTTTCGCACGCTATCGACGGGCAATTTTCTCCTCGTGTTCACCCTTACCATCGGAAAGAAATATCAATTCGGCGACGTCGGCGTGAAGGTGGATCCTCCCCGGCCGGATATCACCGACAACCTAGCGCTCCGGCAGCTCGATTTCGAGCCCGGAGACGTTTACAGCCGCGAAAAGGAGCTCTCCAGCGAACGGAATCTGAACCGCCTGGGCCTGTTCGAGCTCGCAACCATCGATCATGCATCACCGGCCGACAGCGTGTCATCTTCGAAGATCCCGATCGAGGTCCTTGTCAGGCCCCGGCCCCGTAATGAGCTTTCCCCGGAGCTTCTTGTCTCGGACGAGAATAACGAGTTCAATCTCGGCGTCGGCCTGGGGTTCACAAACCGGAACTTCCTCGGTGACGGAAGATTGTTCAATGCGCGCTCAAGGGTCCGGACGCAATCGATCAGCGAACTCTTTGCAAGTCCGGCGGTCCACGACACCACCACAGTGGGGTCCGCCGAGATTCAATTTCAGATTCTCCAGCCCTACCTCTTTACGCGGACCTTGAGCGGTTCCTGGACGATGGCCTTTAATGCGCAAAAGCAAAAGCCCTACATTCTTTATATTCTCAAGAACAAGATGGGTCTGAGCAAGCAGTTTGCCACCTATACCTATGGATCGCTCGATTGGACGCTCGAGCGCGTGCGGCCTGAGTTTCTCACCGACAGCGTTAAGCCGGAGAAGGTTCTTGCCCTGCTGCGCGAGGAAGACCAGCCCCAGTTCAATTCAATCCTCACACTGACGCTCCAGCGCGACAGGACGAACGATATTTTTTCACCCACCGCGGGGTTCTTCAACAGCATCGTCCTGGAAGAATCAGGGATTCTGCCCAAATTGCTCCCGCGGATTCGCCTGGACCTTCCGTTCACGCAATACTATAAAATGACACTCCTCGGAAGATGGTATCAGGACCTCACCTCAACCAGATTCAACATCCTGGCCCTCAAACTGAAGACGGGCTACCAGGACAAGTATGGAGAGAGCAGGACAATCGGTGTCAGCATACCGTTGAACAGGCGATTCTTCGCCGGAGGGAGCGGAAGCGTTCGCGGGTGGAGGGCGCGCGAGCTGGGCCAGATGCCCGAAGCCCTCGTCGAGTTCGGTGGTAACTTCATTTTCGAAGGAAGCGCCGAGCTGCGGATCAATCAATTTCGGGGATTCGGAAAGTTCGGTTTTATAAGGATGGACAATATCTGGACGGTTTATTTTGTTGATTTTGGCAATCTCTGGAGCGATATCACGGACTTCAGGATCCGGGACATCGCCGCTGCGGCGGGGGTCGGCTTCCGCTACGAAACGTATTTCGGCCCGTTCCGGATCGACTATGGATTCCGGCTTTATGATCCGAAGGAACCGCGCGGCAGGCAGACCGTTTTCAAGCGGCAATTTGTCGGGGAAACGCTCTCCGGAGGCGTCATTCATTTCGGGATCGGCCACGCCTTTTAACATGGCCTGGAAGAGTATCGTCTCCCAATCCCGGCTCAAGACATTGCTCACCGGCATTCTCGCCAGCAAGCGAGTTGCCCATGCCTACCTTTTTTCCGGACCGGAAGGGTCAGGCCAGGATCCCGCGGCCATCGAGTTCGCGAAGGCCCTCTTGTGTGAACGATCGGGGACCGAAGCGTGCGGGGAGTGCAGGAATTGCGTGAGGGTGGAATCACTCCAGCATCCCAACCTGACGCTGGTATTCTCGCTTCCCGCCGGGCGGAACGAGAAACTGGGGGATCTTCCGCTCTCGAAATTGTCCGATGCCGACATCGCCCTCGTGCAGGAACAGGTGCGATTGAAGGCGCTCAATCCCTACCTCGCCATGACAATACCGAAGGCCAATACGATCAAGATCAACAGCGTCCGCCTCATCCGGAAGGAATCCTCGCTTGCCGGATTCGAAACGGGGAGGAGGATCTTCATCATTCTCAATGCCGAGGCGATGGCGGAAGACGCCTCGAACGCGCTTCTCAAAACGCTCGAAGAACCGCCGGAGAATACGATTCTGATCCTCACGACGTCACTGCCCGATCGTCTCCTGCGGACCATCGTGTCCCGGTGTCAGCACGTGCGCCTGGCGCCCCTGACCGCCGGAGAGATCCAGGCCGCGCTCGAAGAACGGGAGAACATTGTGCCGGAAGAAGCGGCGGCGGTTGCGAAACTCTCAGGCGGCAACTACGCGAAGGCTCTCCAGCGGCTCCATTCGGATCTGAAGGAACGCTCCCTGGAGGCAGTCGATTTCCTGAGGACCGCCCTCGGGGGCTCCAGGGAGGAGATCGGCAATTCGATCGAGGCCGTAGCAAGTGCTCATGAGAAACAGGAGATAGGAGAGCTTCTGCTGCTTTTGCAGGACTGGCTCCGGGATGCGATGCTCCTGAAAGAGGGCGGCGCGGGCGAGCCGGAGGACGGAGGTTCTCTCCGGAGACTGATCGCCCGGTACAAGAGGATCGATCTGCCCGGCGCAATCGCCGCCGTCGATCGCGCTGTTTCGCTTGTTGACAAAAATGCGTATATTCCGCTCGTCTTGTTGAATCTTGCCCTCGCATTGCAAGAGAGTATCAATCCCTCAGAACTCACGGACGTGCGCTCCTCCCCAGCCGGATCGGCCGGTCCATAAGAAACAACCGATGAAGAACCAGTGGAAACGGATACTCGTCACGGCCGCGCTGCCCTACGCCAACGGAAAGATTCACCTCGGCCATCTGGCGGGCGCGTACCTCCCGGCGGATATCTATGCCCGGTACCAACGGTCGATGAAGCGCGATGTGCTCTTCGTCTGCGGATCGGATGAGCACGGCGTACCGATCACCATCACCGCCGAAGCGGAACAGACGACGCCGCAGGCCATCGTTGACCGGTACCATGCGTTGAACAAAACGGCCTTTGAGAGATTTGGAATGAGCTTCGACAACTATTCCCGCACCTCCCGGCCGCTCCACCACGAGACGGCGAAGGAGTTCTTCCTCAAGCTCCATGCAGCCGACATACTCAAGGAAAAGAAAGAGAAACAGCTCTACGACGAAAAGGCGAAAATGTTTCTTCCGGACAGGTACGTCGAGGGGACCTGCCCGGTCTGCCAGAACCCGGAGGCGCGCGGAGACCAGTGCGAGCGCTGCGGAACGTATTTGAATCCCACGGACCTGATCAATCCGCGAAGCAAGATCACAGGCGAGCGGCCTTCGATGCGTGAAACGACGCATTGGTATTTTCCGCTGGGAGATTATCAGGACAAACTGAAGGACTACATCGCCAGGGCCGACAAGAGGGACGGCTGGAAGGAAAACGTCCTCAATTACTGCCGGGGATGGTTCGCGGAAGGACTCCAGGACCGGGCCGTGACGCGCGACCTCGATTGGGGGGTGAGGGTGCCCCTGAAGGGGTTCGAGAAGAAGGTTCTCTACGTCTGGTTCGATGCGGTTCTCGGTTACATTTCCGCCACAAAGGAGTGGGCCGCGGCGACGGGAGCGCCCGGCCGATGGAAGGATTACTGGCAGGATTGGTCAACAAAATATGTGGCCTTCATCGGGAAGGACAACATCGTCTTCCACTGCATCGTATTTCCCGCCATGCTCATGGCTTGGAACGAGCATAGCGCTGACAAGTACATCCTGCCCGCAAATGTTCCGGCGAACGAATTCCTGAACTTCGAAGGGCAGAAATTTTCCAAGAGCCGCGGATGGGGGATCGACGTGGATGATTTTATCGACGCATTCCCGGCGGATACGCTGAGATACTCGCTGACGATGAACCTGCCGGAATACAGGGACGCCGACTTTTACTGGAAAGACTTCCAGGCGCGCACGAACAATGAACTGGCCGATATCCTCGGAAACTTTGTCAACCGCACGCTGACGTTCGCCCACCGCAATTTTGCGGGTAAGGTGCCTCCCGCGGACGGAATCCGCAACCTGAAGACGAAGGGGGCCGGTTCGACCGACGCATCGCTTGAGCATGAGATCGTATCGGCAGGCAAATCGGCGGGGTCGGCCTTTGAACAATACCAGTTTAAGGAGGGGGCGCTCGCGGTCATGAATCTCGTCCGGTTCGGCAACAAATATTTCAATGATAACGAGCCGTGGAAACTCCTGAAGGATAACCCGGGGCGCTGTGCTCTCGCGATCAATCTCTGCCTGCAGCTGGAAGATGTTGAATCTCCCCGACGCTCCGTCCGATTCAGGATGGAAGAGCGCCGGTATTCAATTATTAAAGGACGGCCATCGGCTCGGAGAGCCGAGGATTCTCTTTTCAAAAATTGAGGACGAGGTGATTGCAAAGTATCTTCCAAAGCCATCGGCGCCGGCGGAACTGCCGATCCGTGATGCGCCGCCGACGAAAGCGGCGGTCGGCATCGACACGTTTCGGACGCTGGACTTGCGAATAGCGCGTGTGATTGCCGCCGAACGCATCCCCAAATCCGACAAGCTTCTCAAGCTGCGCGTTTCGACAGGCAATGAGGAGCGGCAGATTGTGGCGGGCATCGCACAGCACTATGCGCCGGAGGATCTCGTGGGCAAGAAGATCGTGATCGTTGCAAATCTTGCCCCCGCAAAAATCATGGGCCAGGAGTCTCAGGGCATGCTTCTGGCGGCATCCGATCATGACGGCAGGCTCGCCATCCTGGTGACCGAGCGCGACATGGCGGAGGGAAGCAGTGTGAAGTAACCAAGGGAAGGAGCAATAGTTATGGCAGCAGCAAAATCAGCGGTCACGGCATTCGACATGGCGCGGCAGAACTTTACCACCGCCTCCGAGGCCCTGGGGCTCGATCCGAACATCCGCGAAATGATCGGCTATCCGGAGCGATGTCTCATCGTCCATATTCCCGTTCGGCTTGACGACGGCACCATCAAGCGTTTCGAAGGATTCCGCGTACAGTTCAACACCGCCAGAGGGCCGGCCAAGGGGGGGATCCGGTATCACCCCGATGTCACGCTCGATGAGGTCAAGGCACTGGCGTGCTGGATGACCTGGAAATGTGCGATCGTCAATATTCCCTATGGGGGAGGGAAAGGGGGCGTCTGCTGCAATCCGAAAGTACTATCCATGCGCGAAATTGAGCACGTCACGAGGCGATATACGAGCGGGATTTCGCCCATCATAGGTCCCGAGATCGACATCCCGGCGCCCGATGTTTACACAACTCCCCAGATCATGGCCTGGATCATGGACACCTACAGCATGACGAAGGGATACCCGGTTCTCGGTGTCGTAACCGGAAAGCCGTTGAGCCTCGGCGGGTCGCTCGGCCGAAACGAAGCGACGGGGCGGGGCGTCTTCTACTGCATCCAGAGCGCGTGCGATCTTTTGAATATCAAATTGCGGGGGGCGCGCATCGTCGTCCAGGGCTTCGGCAACGCGGGTTCCGTGGCGG
>VBOC01000012.1 GCA_005877655.1 Ignavibacteria bacterium | reverse complement strand
GTGGAAATTGAACGCAAAATTGACCGCGATCGGCTGGTGGTCGACCTTCAGGAAGAACATCCGCAGCCAATCTCTCTTCGCGAACTTCTGTGACACTTCGATGTGAAATGCCAGGTGCCGTTCATCTTCGAAAGCGCTTGGATGCCCGAGGCTCTTCCAGCGCCCTCCGTGAATTGAAGAAAACATCTCGACGGCGCCTTTGACATCGTCCGTCTCATACCGGTAGAGTTCCACACTCGCGTTGAATTTTTCCCGGAGACGTTTCACCTTTCGGCGATAATTGTAGCCCCGAGTGTGGCCGCCGCCCGACAGGAGACCGTCTTCGGTCGGCGGAAGTTCGATGAATGGGGCGACATTCCCCTGATAATGTGTCGCCGTGAATCCACACTTCCTGAGGATGTCCGGAAACAGTTTCACGAGCGCGGAGCGCTCGTTCACATCCTGAATGTCAAGCACATCCCACTCTCCCGAAGTTGCGCGAAGATGATCCGTAAACGCCCGGAGGACGCTCTGTTCGGAGCCGGGGCGGATGATCATGTCGACGTAATCGGAGAGCCAGCAGCCGATGAATTGCAAATGCGTGGCAACCCCGAGCCTCAGGATGCGCACATCCTTCTTGAACAGCGGCGCGATACCCACGATCCGATCGCCGGTCTTGAACACCAGGCAGTTGAGGCGGCAACCGCTTCCAAAGTACTTCCACCAGCTGCTGATCCATTCGAATGTCTGGAAGACGGAAGCTTCGGCTGTTGAGAGAAGGCTGTCCCATTCCGATTCCAGCATCATGAACTCGGAATCGGTACCCACCACCGACACGGAACACGCTCCAACCTCTTCTTCGCGGGAAAGAGCCGGGGGAGTCCGATCGATTTTTACCGCTGGTGCCGCAGTCACGATGAAATTCTCAACCTCCGTCGATTTCCTGAAATCATCCGGCATGCACGCTCTCATCTCTCCGCGGAGTTTCCGCCCTTCTCCACCGCAGTGCCGGCTCTCTCCTTCCGTCCAAAGGGAGCCTGAACGGCCTCGAAAACATTTTGTGGATGAATTGTCCGCACATGATAAAAAACGGGAGGAGGTCGTCCAGTGCGAACCAGGCTGACTCCTGAACCCCCTCGAACGAGGCGATCCATTGCCTCAGGGTGAGCTTCTTGTCACGATAATACCTCACGCTCGAAACGATGTCCCGTTCTTCAACAAACCATTTCCGCCCCTCGTTCGGCTCGGATCGAGGCACCGGCTGGCCTGTCAGATCCAGGTACGCCGCCCGGGCGACATCCATGCCGTTTGTCGCAACGAAGAGTCTGAACGTAGCCCCGATCCTCGGATTGATATCGAGCACCTTGTACTTGCCGTCCCGGGCGTCGAACCGGTAACCGATATCGAGGATCCCGCGGTAGCCGATCTTTTTCATGAACGTAATTGTGGTCTGTTCCACGGTCTCGTTCGCCAGACAGATTCCAAGCGACGTGTATCCCGTATAGACCGGGGCCTGGCGGATTTTCTTACCGGTCATGGCGAACAGGCAGTCGGAGTTTTCGTTGAAATACCCGTTGAACATCCAGACGCAATCGTCCCCGCCCGGAATATACTCCTGGAGCATGAGATTTGGAGACTTGGGATCTTCCATCTGCTCGTAACGCTCGAGGAGATCCTTCGCGCTCCGGGCGATGACCATCTTGCGGCCGATCCGCCGGTCCAGCCGCTCGCCGTCGATTCCCTTTAACATGACGGGAAATTGCGCATTCTGCAGAAACTTCTCGACATCATCCCGTGACTGGGGAAACACGGCCTCAGCCGTGTCGATGCCCTGTTTCCGCGCGAGGTAGTACATCTCCTTCTTGCTGGTCAATGATCTGACCAACTCGGGCAGCACGTACGGAAGGATGAACCATTCCCGCAGCGCCTCCGCGTGTTCGGCCAGGAGGAGCGCGCCTTCGTCGGCGGTGTTGATCAGCACCGACCGTTTTCCGATGCTCTTCCCGATGCGGAGGAGGAATTCGATCGTCTTGTCAGGCCGCGCGCCATCAATATCCCAGACATACCTTCCCCGGCAGTATTGCGAGTGCAGCCCCGGAGCCCGCGGGTTTTGATCGATGCCGAGAACCTCGATCCCCAATCTGCCGAGGCTTCGGACGACGCCGAGGGAGAGGTGGTGATACAGTTTCAGCACCACGACCGGGACTGTTGTGTCGGCAACAGTTATAGAATCTCCGATCAGCGGCTCCGACAGTCCGCCCGCCGCTTGTCGAACCTGCTGGGGCCGGGAAGCGTTCACCTCATGCCGGGAGCCCGGCCCGAGTTGATCGGTGCGCGTCAGCGGAGAAGTTGCCGGGTGAAGGTGAAGTTTTCTCGCCACCCTGTCCCTGTAACCGAGGAGGGTTCTCCGCAAGCCGTACAACGACAATCCGAAATGGAGAAACATCAGGAATTTGGAATTGAACGTGCGGTTGGCTATGAAGACTTCAGAGAAAAAACTCTCCGTCGTCCGCCAGCGCCTTTTTTGCGAGATGTCGCCCCACTGGAGATTGATGCGCTTCACGCCGTCCTGGAAAAGCCGCTGGAATTCGTGAAACGTCAGGAGGTGGCCCGGACTATAGGGTTTGTATTCTTTCACATAGCCGGTCTTCAGAAAAGTCACCGTCCCGCGGTACTCCACGGAATAATTGTAGGCAATCTGCTCCCCGTTCACCTCCATGATCCAGAGTCGCAGCCATCCCTTCCGGGCCGCCTCCAGCGCAAAAACATTGTAGAAATCTCCGAAGGCCGCCGAATTGATGCTCACCCCCCCGTTCCATTTCCAACTTCGTTTTTCAATCCCGAGGATAGCCGGGAGGGCCTGCTCGATTTCTTCCGGTGACCGGAGCTCGCGATACGTGACGTTGCCCAGCTTCCGCAGTCTTGCTTCCTGGGACCGCAGGTTTCTCCGGAATCGCTTTGGCAGGCGGGCCTCGTATTGAGCCCAGCTTGTTTCAACGGGAACGATGGAATCCGCATACACCGTGTGATGCCTGAAACCGCACCCGTAGAGCTGCGCGGCCATCGCCAGGGAGAGTATCGTCGACGAGACGGACGGAATCGGGTTCAAGTGAATGAAATCCCAATTCTTGCGCACCCGCGTGAAATGGGAAAGGATGGCGTCAACGACTTCGCCGTGCCGGTCGCGGGCGATGATGTCCAGTGACCCGGAGCAGTTTGAAGGCGAATCGGCGTAATCTGTCATTGAAACCATTTCAATCCTCCTCACGGGCAGGCCGAAGAATCGCTGCTTGATTTCCATCAAGAGTGCGATCGCAACGGGCTTACCCCCGTCTCTCATGACCAACGCGCAAAGTTGTCTGCCATACCCTCCCAGGCGCTTCCACCACGACATCATCCATTCGGGCGTCAGATAGATCGTGGGACGATCGATTCGCTCAAGAAGCGCATTCCACTCCGGCGTAAGCTCTTCCAACTCCCTGAGATCCACGATCTCCTGAACCTCCAGCCGGGAAATACTCCCGGCGGAGACCCCGGGAACGGTGAGGGTACCGGGTCGATCCTGGTACAACGTTCCGGCGCCCTGATTCTCGCGCTTGGTAATCATTTCTTCAATTCACTCCGGTACGGGAATGCGTACGACTTCGTCGTGCTTGACCATGAAGGCGGACGAGATGTCGTCCACGTGTGAAAGAATGAATTCCAGATCGCGTGCCTGGCCGCTGTTCCGGAGGTACTCGGCGCTGTTTCCCTTCGAGCACGCCTGAACGGGCGCCCCGCTCCAGCGGGTGACGATCTCCTTCGTCTTTTCGTCTTCCGGATTATACCCGGCCTTCATGAGCCCTTCGGCAATCCATGCGCAGCACATCTGATCTTCTTCCCGAAACTCGCCCCGCGTGCCCGCGCCGATCACTGCGACCCTGTTATGTTGCGTGCCGGATGACGAGAGCAATATCATCGGACGCATCAAATCGTCGCGGTGCGCCATCTCAGCGGGGCTGTTGTTCATATCAAAACCATACGGCATGTTGCCGCCAAGCTCTCCGACCAGGAGAGGGTTGTTAAGGCGCGCGGCAAGCGGAAGCGCAATCTCAATTGACGGGGCGGGGAAACATCTTCTCCCCATGTTGACCGCCGTAACCGCGGTCGTCGTCGCGCGGATCACGTCGATGGCGACGAGGGCGTACCCCTCGCGGTAATGCCGCACGCTTTCCGGAAAGCAATCGATGACAACCGTGCGATCCATTCCCGCCGGTTCTCCTAGCGGCCCTGGCCTGCTCGGGCCGATTGACCCGGGAGGCGGGGGCGGAGGTTTTCCTTTGCAAACGCATCGGAGTGCAAACCCCGGCGGTAGATCTCGACACGCAACACTTCTTCGAGGCGGATATTGCACAGGTGAACCTCGTTCCCGAAGTGATCGAGGAGTGCAAATTGGCTCGGCTTATTCGGCGCTTCGAACATCACAATTTTGTGGCCGAAGGCGCCCGCAAAACGGTCCGCGAATGCGCTGTTGAAATTCCCGCTGTCATCGAAGAGCCCCACGCCCTTGGCGCTCTCTCGCGCCTCGACCACCAATTGAAGCGCTCCCGCGTCGAGCCACCTCTTGCCCTGTTCGATCAAACCTTCGACGGCGTCCCGGGTAAAGGCGCCCGTGTGCTTCTTCCCGAGCTCAAACTGAACTTCGAGTCCGCGCGAATGTGCCATCCCGATCACCTCGCGGGGGCTCAGCGTCATCTCCGTGAAGCCTTCGCCGCATTCGATCCTCGTCATGCCGAAGTCTGCCACCAGATCGAGGTATTGCGGAAGTTTTCCCTGCGCAACGGCAACCTCGAACGGCCCCCCGCCGGTCGTGGTCGGCACCCGGTATTTTTTTGCCGCCGCGATTTTCCGCCGGGTCACCTTCTCGTCGGCAACCATCCAGCACGCCATCGAAATTTTCAAAATCGACATCACGCGGGAGCTTTGCTCCAGATGGCTCTCCAGAGTCGCCAGATCGTAGCCCGGGTCAAATGGGCTCGTCGCCGGTTTAATCTCCGGCACGCCGATCATTTTGAGATAGTCGGCGGTATGCAGCCTACCGCCCGCGCGGGACTTCGTTTCTCTTTTCATTGGTCTTCTCTTCAGGTAAGCCTATGATATATAAGCCTTTTCACACGCTGGAATGTGATCCGGCTATCATTTTTTGTGCCAGGACGATATACTGCGAACCGGTGGAGCGGAAGATCGGATACCCCAAATCGGCATATTTTTGCAGCTTTTGGTGAATCCTGACACCCATCGGGTCCGGCAAGATCTTTCTGTTGAGTATCGAAAACGGCCCAAAACCGAACATGCGTCGCTTCATCTCCACGAGCCCCGCAGACTGGATGTAGTCGATAAACTCCGCGACGGAATACATGCGGGGGCGGGCGGCCGTGGAAGGCTTCCGGATTCCCATTGATTCGAGAAAGCGTTTCACCGATTCCTTGAGCGGCACCACGGCGGGATTGAGCAGTGGATCGAGGAGGTGGTGCAGACGGTACTTGTTGTCCGCACTGAGGAGAACATAGCCGCCCGGTTTAACAACGCGGACTATTTCCTCCAGAGCCGATCGCAGGTCATGAAGCCAGGGAGTCACACCCATCGCTACGATGAGGTCGAACGATTTGTCCTGGAACCTCAACGAGTGGACGTCCCCCACTTCTGCCCTGACAGAACCGGCAAATCCGCTTTGGGAGGCGTGCTGCCGCGTAAGATCGATCATGGCCGGCACGCTGTCGATGGCGTCGATCGTATAACCGCGCCCGGCCAGAGCAACCGTCGTCAGTCCGGCGCCGCAGCCCGCCTCCAGAATCCGGCTCGCCTTCGGGAGGGAAAGTTCATCGACAAGACCAAGCGCGATATCGCGCCGCTGCCGGTAGATGACTCCGAAGACGTCGTGGTCGGTGTAGACATCCGTCCAGTACGCCGAGCCTGCATCGAACAGCGCGTTGACGCGTTCCTGCTCCGATCCCATTTGTTGCATTCCCACGGATAGTTCCGCGTTATGATCGATCATTGTTCCTCACAACTTCGTATCTGCGGACTCCTTGCGGCGAGGGATAGGTGCTCCAACCGGTTCCCGCGTGCGCCTCTTTCTTCATGATGACCCGGATCGAGAGCTTCAGAAGCTCCTCACGCGTGTATCCCGCCAAATCGGCTAATGCTTCATTCGTCAGGTATTCCGCCCCTCCGCGTTCTTCCTCGAGAGCAACGACCGAGAAATGTTTCGAAAAAATCCTGAGATAATCGGCTTCACGGAGCTTGTTGAGGAAGCAGGGCGCTTGAAAGCTCTTCTGGCGAAGATGATCCCAGGGTTCGGTCTTCCTCTTGAAATCCTGATCGGTGACAAACCACTCCGGATTATGTCCGCCCGACAGGCTCGGGAAGAGGTGCGGCCGGATATCGGCAATGCCCCCGGGCCTGAGCACCCGGTGCATCTCCGCGGATGCTTTCTCGACGTCGTAGATATGCTCAAAGACCGCCCTCGAGAAGATGTAATCGAACGAATTGTCGGGAAAACGCAGATTGCACGCGTCCATGAGTCGGATATCCAGGCCGTCGAAGCGGAGAGGTCTTCCGAGAAATTTTCCGAGATTCGAATAATACGCGCCGTCATACAGGACGTGACGCACGAGGGTCTTGGCGAATCGCTCGAAGCCGTTTGCCCGCAGTATCGATACGTACCCCTTCGGTGAAAACTGCGGATCGATAAAGTCCATATCGATGCCGGTCACGCTGGCTCCAAGGTTCCGGAACAACAGGGTCGTCGGGAAACGCTGGCCGCAGCCGATTTCCAGAATCCTCGACTCGTTGCACTTTTTCCCGACGTGCTTCTCGAGCGCGCGCCGCGCCTCGACGAAGATCTGGTAGTCGGTAACGGCGAGCCTCGAATCGGCCTTTTGGGAGTACCGCACTTGATTCAGATACCCGGCAAGCT
>VBOC01000190.1:17828-25320 GCA_005877655.1 Ignavibacteria bacterium | reverse complement strand
TCTGCCGAACTGGAAATGGAACCTCCACCCGTCGGGCCCCCCGTCCGTCGACAGGACGTGGTCCGCGCCATAGCCGTAGTCGAACCCGATGAGCCCGATCGGGTTGATCAGGAGGCGGGCGCCGAATCCGTATGAGCGCTTCAGGTCGGAAAAATCGGCGTGATGGAAATCGGTGAAGACATTCCCCCCCTCGGCAAACATCAGGAAGTAAATCGGGATCGGATTGAGCGTCACCGCCAGGCGCAGTTCGAGAGTCTGTTTTTCGAGGACCCTCCCCCCGATTTCGCCCCGCGAGTCGCGCGGGCCCACGCTGCGATCGTCATACCCCCGGAGCGCGGTTGTCGAGATATAGCCGAGCCCCGTACCGCCCATGTAAAAATATTCGATCGGGGGGATTTCCGATTCATCCCTGAAGGCGTCGACGTATCCCAATGAGGTCTGTGAGAACAAGACCAGCCGGCCCGAACTGTAGAGGGGAGTGAACCACTCGGCATTGAACAGCCATTTGTGGTATCCGACGTTTCCCGGAAGGAGGGGCCCGCCCGAAACTTCCGTCGTGAGCGAGACGATCGATCCCGTGGCGGGAAAAATGGGGCTGTCGGTGCTGTTCCGGGAGAGCGTCTGCGTGATGCTGAACTGGTTCGTCTTCCCCACCCGGTACAAGGGGTTCCCGCCGTTATCATGGACGTCGTTGCGCTGGAAGCGGAAGGTGTAATCGAGCCGCGAGTACACATCCAGCCAGCTCAAGCGGCCGCGGCCGAGGCGGGCGGACAGGCCGGTCTGCTGAAGGTCGTAAATAAACACCTGGCGCGTGTCGAACAGGCTCAGGCCGAGCGTCGTCGGCGTATCGTAAAGCCACGGCTCCGTGAAGCTCAGGGAGAAGGTGCGGAAACGCGAGCCCTCCCCGAACTGCCAGTCGAAGTTCAGGACCTGACCCGCACCGCCGGAGAGCGGCTCGGAGAGGGAGAAATTATTGATCGTAAAGCCGAGCGCCCCTGTCACGCCGAAGGCGCCGCTGTATCCGACGGAGGCGTTGATATTGTCGCTCGATTTTTCCTCGACTTCGTAGATAAGGTCGACCGTCTTGTCGTCGACGATCCGCGTATCGGGCTTGAGCTTCTCGGGATTGAAGTAATTGAGCTGTGAGAGCTGGCGGAGGCTGCGGATGATCGCCGAGCGGTTGAAGAAATCGCCCGGTTTCGTAAAAAGCTCGCGCCGGATGACGTTGTCCCTGGTTTTCTTGTTCCCGTGTATTTCCACCTGACCGACATGGAACTGATTCCGTTCGTAGACGTGGATTGTGATGTCCAGGCTGTCGGTGTTGACGCGCTTGACGTCCGGGACCAGGTTGAACTTGAGGTAGCCGTTGTCGAGATACAGAGACGCGACATCAGTCTGATCCGGATTTCTGTAGACCGTGTTGCCCTCTCAGGCGATACCGCGGATTTTATATTGAGGCCCGTCGCGCACGTTCAGGAGCACTGTTATTTTTCTGTTGTCCGCGCTGTACCACGTCGAGTCGGAGACAATCTCGGCGTCGAGGTAGCCGTTCTTCCGGTAAAACTTCAGGATGCGGTCCTTGTCCCCCTCGAATTTCTTGCGGTCGAATTTCGGATGCGACCAGAAATGCCACCAGGTCTTTTCCTTCGTGTCGTCCATCTGGCCCTTGAGGTCGTCTCCGGGGAATGCGGCGCTTCCTAATATGATCACCCGGTCGATCGTGACGCTGGGCCCTTCGTCGATGTTCAATTTCAAAGTCTGGCGATTCGGCTTGGAGGAATCTTCGGCCACGAGCTCCCCCCGGAGAACCGCCAGCAGGTGGCCTTCCTCCTTGTAAAGCTGCCGTACGGCCGCGATCGCCTTGCTCGTGTCTTCCGGCGTCAGGATCTGGCCCTTCGTGAGATTGACTTTCTTCCTGATATCGTCCTCGCTCACATCGTCATTGCCCCTGACGACGACGCGCTCGAAGCGCGGGTACTCTTTGACCTTGATGAGGAGATAGATGCCGCCCTGGCTCTTGTGATCCACAAGAATCTGTATGTCGGAGAAAATGCGTAGCGCCCAGAGTTTCAGGACGGCCTGGTGTGCCTGATCCCCGGGGATGGTAATCTCGTCCCCGACCTTCAGTCCGGAATTTGCGATAATCGCGCCTGATTCCGTTCCGCTTTCGGGGCTGTTCCCCTCGACGGTGATGCCCAGGATCTTGTAGACTTCGGGGGCGGGCCGCTGCCCGTAGAGGGGGTGTGAGTAGAACGCGACGCCGAAGGAAAGGCAGAGAAGGATGCTATGGAAGATCCTGCTATCCCGAAACATTTTTCAGAAACCGATCGACGAAGTTCCCGCGCCTCTTGCCCTTCTGAAGCTGTTCGCTGACCATGCCGAAGCGCCGTTCCCGCCTCTGATAGTCGGCGATGGCGTTATACAGCTCGTTCCGGCGAAAATCCGGCCAGAAGCAGTCGCTGATGTAGATCTCCGAATAGGCAAGCTGCCAGAGGAGAAAATTGCTGATCCGGAGCTCTCCGCTCGTTCGGATCAGCAGGTCGGGATCGGAGACATTGGCGGTCGAAAGGTGCCGGGAGATCAGCGGTTCGTCGATCTCCTCGGGGGTGATTTTCCCCTCGAGTACTTCTGCGGCAATGCCGCGAACGGCGCCGGTGAGATCCCATCGGCCGCTGTAGCTCAGCGCCAGGAAGAGGTTCAGCCCGGTGTTCGTTTTCGTCTTTTCGATCGCATCGAGCAACTCATCCTGCACTTCGCGGGGGAGGGAGGAAATCTCGCCGATGGCCTGGACGCGCACATTGTTCTGATGAAGCCTGTCGGTCTCGTCGCGCAGCGCCCGCATCAACAGGCGCATCAGCATCGAGACTTCCTCGTGCGGACGCTTCCAATTTTCCGTCGAGAACGCGTACAATGTAAGGTATTTTACCCCTATCTGTCCGCACGCTTCAACGGTGTCCCGAACCGATTCGACGCCTTCCTTGTGACCGGCGATCCGCGGGAGCCCGCGGCTCTTTGCCCAGCGGCCGTTCCCATCCATGATGATGGCGATGTGGACGGGGATATTGCCGCTCTCTTTCAGATCATCCTGAAGTTTTTTGTCGGAACCTCCCGCAACTCTTGGAACCCGAGCGCGCGGATGTAACGAATGCTTTGAATGCAAGAGAAATGGAGTAAATTGACTGTAAAAGTTACGTCATTTTGCGTCGAAAGTCAAGGAATCGGCGCAGCGGGTGTTTGGTTTTCCAGGCGAAAAAAGATATATTGACGAGAGAATCGCTTCCAATCCTCGATCTTTCGAGGTGTACCTCCGCTCACTAACGATACTTTTCAAGGATTGAACATGGGTATTCCGAATCTCCAGGGGATGATGAAACAGGTGCAGAAGATGCAGGAGAAGATGGCCGAGGTGCAGGCGGAGCTGGAGCGGAAGAGCGTCGCGGCTGAGGCAGGCGGGGGGATGGTGAAGGTCACCGTGAACGGCAAACAACAGCTTCTGAAGGTCCAGATAGAGAAAGAAGTGATCAACCCCGATGACGTCGAGATGCTCGAGGATCTCATCGTCGCCGCGGTCAATAAAGCCCTCGAGGAATCGCAGAAAATGGCACAGCAGGAGATGGCGAAGGCGACCTCCGGACTGGTCCCCAACATCCCGGGGTTGAACCTGCCCGGAATTTGAATCGCCCGCCGGTCTTCGATCGCCGTTCGGTTCCGCCCCGTCTTGCCATGTCCAGTCCCGCCGCATCATGCCCGTCGTGCTATGCCGGACAACCGGGACACAGGGAACCAGGCCGCACAACGCCGGATCCGCCGTGCCGCCATCCAGCACGGCGCGACCAAGCTACCGGGCGATAGAATTTAACTCTCCTTTCAAAGTTCATGCCCCAAACCCCTGATTCTTTGAGACAACTGACCGACGAACTTGCGAAGCTTCCCGGCATCGGCCACAAGTCGGCGCAGCGTCTCGCCCTCTATTTCCTCAAGCTGCCCAAGGAAGAAGTCCTCGACCTGGCGCGGGCACTGGCCGGCGTCAAGGAAAAGATGAAGAACTGCACATCGTGCTGGAATTTTGCCGAGGAGAATCCCTGCTCGATCTGCTCCAACCCGAAGCGGAACCGGTCTGTCATCTGCGTCGTCGAGGAGCCGAACGACGTGATCGCGATCGAACGGACAAATGAATACCGCGGGCTCTACCATGTGCTCGGGGGATCGCTCTCCCCGCTCGACGGGATCGGGCCGGGCGATCTAAAAATTAAAGAGCTGATCGATCGCATCAAGCCGGGAGTCGAGGAGATCATCATCGCGGCGAACCCGAACGTCGAGGGCGAGGCGACGACCATCTATCTGACGCGAATGATCAAACCGCTCGGCGTAAAGATCACGCGGCTTGCGCGCGGAATTCCGATCGGGGGAGATCTTGAGATGACCGACGAAGCCACGCTCATCAGGGCTCTCGAGGGGAGAGTCGCGGTGTGAGGCGGCCGGCGGAAGCTGCGCTCGTCGCGTTGTTCCTTCTGGCGGCGTGCGACCTGTTTCAGACGCGGGATCCCCAGCCGCCCTCGCGGACCACATCCACCTTCACTCCGCCCACCAGTTACGGTATCGTCCTGCGCAACCTCCAGTTCTCCGTCGCCGAAGATAACGTCGATAACTATCTGCACTGCCTCGCCGACTCGGCGTACCGGCGGTACGAATTCGTCCCGGCCCAGGAAACCCGCGCTCGCTTCCCGGCCATCTTCAACCAGTGGAGCCTCGAATCGGAGCGGAGATATTTTCAGAATCTCGGCGCGCCCGTGAACGGCGCCCCGTCGCTCACATTTCCGGATTCGCCGCCCATTTACACGAGCACGGATTCCGTGGTCTATAATCTCAACTACACGCTGTTCTATCCCCACAGGAGGGCGGGCGTCCCCCAGGTTGTCCAGGGGAACATGCAGCTTTATATCGGCGTCGATCCGAGGAGGCTGTGGTCGATCTACCGGTGGCAGGATTCACGCACGACAACCGACTCGACCTGGAGTTACTGGAAAGCCGTCTTCAGCGGAAGCTAGAGAGGAACGGGATCTGTTGAAGAAAATGCTGCTATTCATCCTTGTCTCGGCGGGCTCGACAATCTCTCTCAGCTGCCTCAACCCCTTTGCCCCCAAGCTCAACACGGAGCTTGAATCCGAGACCTGCAGCGACCTCACGAACGTCGAAAATCTCTTCTGCTCCTTCCGGAATGCGTACTCATTCAGGGACACGACGATCTACGGGGCCTTGATTGCGAGCGACTTCACGTTCATTTATACAGATTACGACCGCGCGGTGGATGTGAGCTGGGGAAGGGAGGACGAGATGAAGGTGACCTACGGCTTATTCCAGAACGTCCAGTCGCTCACGCTCATCTGGAACGCCGAAATCCCCCTCAGCGCCAGCGATACGCTGGAAACCATCCAAAGAGGTTATAACCTCACCGTCGCCTTTAACCCCAGCGATGTGATAAGGGTCGACGGGTACGCCGATTTGACCTTCGTGCGCCCGACCGCCACCGGCTCGTGGAAGATCGCACGGTGGCGCGACCGATCGAATTTCTAGCATGCGAATTGTCTACGTGATCAGGGAGGGGTTTTCGGGTTTCCGGAGGGCGAAGCTGTCGGCCCTGGGCTCCGTATTGACCATCACGATCGCGCTTCTGCTTCTGGGGGTCTTCTACGTCGTTTCAATGAATGCCTCCCGCATCGTCGAAGGGATCCGTCAGCGCGTCGAAATGGAGGCGTTCCTCGCGGAGCCGGTTGCGCGCGCTCAGATCGACGAGATCCAGGCGCGGCTCCTTGTGACGGAAGGCGTGGAGCGCGTCCAGTTCGTCTCCAAGGATGATGCGGCGAAAATCTTCAAGCAGGAATTCGGCGAGGAGATCGGAAAAGTCCTTGAGTTCAACCCGCTGCCGCCCTCCTTCAAGATTTTCCTAAAGGACGGCTTCCGCACGACGGAGAAGGCGGATGCGCTGCAGAAAAAAATATCGGGGATTCCCGGCATAGCGGATGTGGTCTATCGAAGGCAGATGCTCGAATTCATCGACCGGCAGACGAAGACCCTGTACGCCATCGGGCTCGGGATCGGGGTGGTGATTGCGATCTCGGCGATTTTCCTGGTGTCCAATACGATCCGTCTCACAATCTATGCCAAGCGCAAGGCGGTGCAAACGATGAAGCTCGTGGGAGCGTCGCGGTGGATCGTGCGCGCGCCGTTCCTCATCGAGGGAGTCGTGCAGGGGATGATCGGAGGGGCTGCGGCCGCTCTGACAATCTACTACCTGATCTCGATCGCGGCGGGGCTGGTCTCCCCGGATCTCGCCGAGTTCATCCGGATCGATCCCTTGTTCTATCCCCAGCTCGTCCTGGTCGGCATGATCCTCGGTTTTTTCGGCAGCGCGATCTCCATCCGAAAGTTCATCGGGGATACAGTATTGCCCTGATTCCTGCCCTGATCCCTGCGGCCGATTCCTTGGAAGTGTCGGCTTCTTTTCCTAAATTTCCACCCGTTAAAAACGACTCCCGAAGAATGAGCGCGCTTCCCGAATTCTATCGATCTTCCATCGGAAAAAAAATCCTCGCCGCGTTGACCGGTTTGTTCCTCTGCGCGTATCTCGTCGTCCATCTGGCCGGGAACCTGCTCTTATTCAAGGACGACGGCGGAGCCGCTTTTGATGCTTATGCCGAAACCCTCCCGAATTTCCTGATCATCCGCGTCATCGAGATCGGGCTCTTTGCGGCCTTTGCCGTCCACATCGGCACGGGCACGTACCTCTGGGTGATCAACAGAAGGGCGCGGCCCCGCGGCTATCTCGTCAACAAGCCCGAGGAGAACAGCTCGTTCGCTTCCCGGACCATGTTTCTTACCGGCAGCATCTTCTTTATCTTCCTCGTCGTGCACATGAAATCGTTCTGGTATCCTTCCCGGTTTTCGGCCGGTCAACGGGCGTCGATGTATTCGCTCGTCACGGACGCTTTCGCTGATCCCCTTTACAGTTCGTTCTATGTTGCGGCGATGGCCCTCCTCGCGTTTCATCTGCGGCATGGGTTTCAATCGGCGTTCCAGACGTTCGGGCTCCGCAATAAAAAATATTCCCCACTGATCGGGTCGGTGGGAACGATTTTCTGGCTTCTGATTCCGGCCGCCTTCGCGGCGATGCCGCTGTACTGCTTCTACCGGTCGTGCCAGTGGCTCCACTGACGATGGACTCGAGAATACCGGCAGATCCGATCCAGGAGAAATGGGACCGTCACCGGTTCAATCTGAAGCTTGTTAATCCGGCGAACAAGCGGAAATACCATGTCGTCGTGGTCGGAACCGGGCTTGCCGGTGCCTCTGCGGCGGCTTCGCTCGCCGAGCTGGGCTATAACGTCACGTCGCTCTGCTATCACGAGTCCCCGCGGCGCGCGCACAGCATTGCGGCGCAGGGGGGGATCAACGCGCCCAAAAACTACAAGAACGACGGCGACAGCATCTGGCG